>DAINCT010000062.1:0-13136 GCA_036732245.1 Chloroflexota bacterium
GCTCGTATTAGTTCTGAAAGGCCGGGGCTCGCGTAACTGGCCGCCACTAACACCTCGACCCGCAGGCGTCGGTGGAGCTGGATTAGCAAGCTATCGAGCGCAGGATCTGCCACCTCTTCCGCGTACACCTCGAGGTATCGTCGGGCACGTTTAAGGAACAATGCGAGGATCGGCCGCGAGTCTGGAGAGAGTACGATGTCAGAGTTGCGCGGGCCGTCGGATATGTGGTCCCAGTCCGAGCGGAATACGTTGGAAAGGTCATGCACATCCCCGCGACTACGATCGAACACGAGAAGCTCGCGATTTGATTTGAAGGCGGCCCGCGAGAAATTCGCTGTGGATACGACCGCCAATCGATCATCGATCACAAAGAACTTGGCATGCGTGAAGTAGTACCGGGGCGACGTCCAGCGTACGAGGACTCCGGCCGCTCGCAAGCTGGACGCCATCTGACCGGGCTGATTCCCCATCCCATAGGGATGAGGATCGAGCAAAACGTACACGGCGATACCCTGTGCCGCGGCCCGCTCGAGCGCCCGAACGATGCCGGGCTGCGTAAGTATGTACGCTTCGAAAAACACGAAGTGGCTCGCGGCGTCGATCGAACGTACGATCGGTTTCACACCGTCCTGCGGTTCCGTCACTAATGTGGTGCCGACGCGACCTGATCCCGGCACGGAGATCGCGGACGTGGTGGCGAGTGCCGTTCCGTTGTGCTGCCCTGAGACACGCGAACAACCGCCGAGAGCGATGAGAAGGAGAACGAATAAGGGAACGCCTGCTTTCAGTGATGCACCTGCCGGCCTGTGCTGCCACCCCCGGTCCAAGCAGCAATCGTGTGAAACAATCGTGACATGGTACACGCGAACGCATCCGGTGGATTAGTTTGTCTTTCTTCGTCCGCCTCAGCCCAACATGCAGATGAATCGGGCTCGAGCGATTTGAAAAAACCGAAGTGACTATCTGGGCGATTGCGGACCTGCACGCCTCGCTTCCAGACCCGGAAACGGGGCAACCGAGCAAACCTATGGACGGCTTTGGACCGGCATGGGCGGGTCACATGGACAGACTCGAGGCGGTTTGGGGAACTCTCGTCCGTCCCGACGACACAGTTGTGATTGCGGGCGACATCGACTGGGGTCTCCGTCCCGCGGACGCGATGTTCACTCTCCGGCGCCTCGAATCATGGAACGGGAGTAAAGTCCTGGTTCGCGGCAATCACGACTATTGGTGGTCCAGCAAGAGCACAAATCAGATTCGGAAGACTTTGCCTCCAGGCATCCGACTTATTCACAACGACTCTATTACGGTAGAAGACGTGAACATTTGCGGATGCAAGGGGTCTCCTATTCCCGGTAGCATGGACTGGACGCCCAACAACGAGAAGCTGCTCCAGCGAGAGCTTCACCGGCTTCGACTGAGTTTGGATTCGCGCCTCGCTGAACTCGACACGATTGCCGCCATTCACTACCCGCCCTTTTACGCGAACCTGGGTTCGAGCCCGTACAAACTCATGCTCGAAGAATATGGAGTTCGCGCCTGTGCATACGGTCACCTTCATGGCGACGCCGCATGCTCCGGACCGAAGGGATCGATCGGTGGGGTCGAGTACCGGCTCGTCGCAGGTGATTATGTGAACTTCACGCCGGTCCCTCTCTGGGACGGTTCGCTCGTCACCGGCTAGCCACTTCTTATCCCACTCTAGTTTTCGGTTTTAACGACCCAGAGCTCACGAAATGCAGTCGGGACAGAGTTTCAACCCGTATGAATGCATTTCCCACGTTGGACCTGTTATGAGTGTCGTCCGCCGACCGGCCACGCGCCCGCAGTACACTTAAACGTGAGTTTGTATGGACTTCAATGATTTCCCCGAAGTGTCGGCGCCGGTCGATCACCCCCAACGCCGTCTCGCCAATCCGTACATTGACGAGGTCGATGACGCTCGCCCTCCAGAAATAAAGAATTTCGAACTGGAAACCGATCCTTACCGAAATTTTTTGCCCGGCATTTCGAGCGTCAATGCTGCCAAAACAGTTGGTGGCGGACTGAAGGCGGGAAAAGGTGGGAATCGGTTGCTACTGGCCGTGAGCTTATTGTTGGTCGCGGTTCTCATACTTCCGGCCTTTGCCGCCGCCATCGCGCAGCTGCTTCATTGACCGGTCGACCATTTCGGGAATCGGCATGACTTTTCCAGAGACCAGACCACGTCGACTGCGTACCACGCCGGCGCTTCGTTCGCTCGTCCGCGAGACGGCCGTGGTCGTGAGCCAACTCATATATCCGATCTTCGTGCAGCCCGGCCGTGACCGCCGCGATGAGATTGCCTCCATGCCGGGCCAGTATCGACTTTCGACTGACTTGCTTGCGAACCTGGCCCGTCACGCTCGAGACTTGGGCCTCGGGGGACTCATGCTGTTCGGCCTACCGGAGCACAAGGACGAAACCGGCTCCGAGGCATACCGCCCCGACGGCATCGTTCAAGAGGCCGTGCGGCGAATCAAGGACGCCGTGCCCGAGATGCTCGTGGCAACGGACACATGCTTGGATGAATACACATCGCATGGACACTGCGGCATCGTCGTGAACGGGCGCGTCGACAACGACACCACGCTCGAGTACCTGGCCCGAATAGCCGTGAGTCAAGCAGCCGCCGGCGCTGATATCGTCGCGCCGTCAGATATGATGGACGGCCGTGTCCGGGCTATTCGAAACGCGCTTGACTCCGAGGGCCAACAAGACGTACCGATCATGTCGTACGCTGCAAAGTATGCTTCGGCCTTTTACGGACCCTTCCGCGAGGCAGCCGACTGCGCCCCGCAGTTCGGTGATCGAAAGTCCTATCAGATGGATCCATCCAACCGTCGCGAGGCGATCAAAGAGGTTGCTCTGGATATTGAAGAGGGCGCCGACATCGTTATGGTCAAGCCGGCTTTGCCGTATCTCGACGTTGTGCGGGACGTGCGCGAGGCGTTCCAGGTGCCAGTGGCGGCGTACAACGTTAGCGGTGAATATTCCATGCTGAAGGCCGCGGTTGCGAACGGATGGCTCGACGAACGGGCATCAGTGTTAGAGACGATCACTTCCATCCGGCGAGCCGGAGCGGACATTATCCTCACGTATCATGCTCCCGAAGTTGCCGGCTGGCTGCGTAATGCGAATTGAGATCCTCCCGTTGCGTGTTCCCAAGACCTCGCATTAAGATAAGCGACCAGATTTCAGCATGGCACATAGCGCACAAGAACCGTCACCGGCCGAGAGTCCCGAACGGGTTAGGCGTGAAGAGCTTATACGCACGGCTACTCGGCGCAGGGACTTCCCGCGGCGAGAGGCTCAACGTCGCCTTCAGCAAAAGGAGGCCCGATGGGCTCCCACTGCATATGGCGTATTTTTGGCCGCTGTCGCACTTATTTTTTCAGTGACTTACACCACCTATGCGTTCTCCAAGTACCGCGGAGTGATCCTGCCCGCGGTTTTCGTGGATAAAACGTCTCTCAGCGGCATGACCTCCAGTCAGGCGTACAAGGAGATAGACGCGAAGCTCGCCGCGATCTACGGCGTACCACTGCGGCTCCAATTTCGGAACCATACCTGGGATCCGACTCGACAACAGATCGGCCTTCAGTACGACATCCAGGGCACAGTGAACGAAGCACAGGCAATCGGCCGGAACGGGCCGTTTTTGAGCAATCTCATCGACCGTTTACCGATCCATCCGTCTCACGATGTTCCACTGCTCTACAAGCTGAATGAGGGACGACTCGGAGCCTATTTGAATCAGGTGGTCGCGCCCGTCGTTTTCCACAAATCAGCCAATGCAGGACTTGGGATAAGTCATGCCTCGTGGCATGTGGTGCTGTATCACAGCCACGCCGGTACGCAACTCGACGTCGCGAATTCTGAACAGGTGGCTCACGACGCGTTCGGCTCCCTCTCGAAGCAGGTGAAAACGTTGCAAGTGGTGCAGGTGCCACCGGTGGTCACGGATGCCGACGCCCGTCAGGTTCAAAGCCGTGTGGAGGCGTTTTTGGCGCATCCGCCCGTGATGCAAATCGGCAAGCGGGTGTTCGTGGGATCGCGGTACTCGTTTGCCCAGATGATCCACTTCTCCACGAAACTCGGCAATCGTAAGGCAGCCATTCAGATGAGCGTGGACTCGAACGCGATCCACGCCTATGTGGCGTGGCTTGCGTATCTCGTGGACCGGAAACCGCTAAACGCGCGTCTAGATTTTTCCGCCGGGCAAGTAACGCAAACCACGGCGCGCAGAACCGGTCGAACGTTGGTTCAGGACACGGCGTACTCGAAGATCCTCGCCGCCGTAACGACGTTGACGCCGACGGCACGGCTTAGGCTTCCCATCCTCTCCACTCAGCCGCCGTTCGACCAAACCAATCCGGCCAGTTTAGGGATCACTACATTGCTCGCCACCGGTAGTACGAGCTTCCAGGGCGCGAGTAAGGCCCGCACTGACGCCGTCAGCACGATCGCCGGCACACTCAATAATGTCGTCGTGACCCCGAATGAGGACGTCTCATTCAACCAGCTCGTGCAGACGCTGAACGGCTGGTCGGACCAGGCCTACGCGGACAACGAAGCTGGTAGCGCCGGACAACCGGTACCCGGTGACGGTGGAGCGATGCAGCAGGTTGCCACTACTTTCTTACGCGCGTTGTACAAGTCTGGTCTCCAACTTACGGAGCGTCACGCCCATCGATTCCGGCTACCGTGGTACGAACCACCATATGGATTCGACGCTCTGGTGAACCCGGCACGATCCTGGGATCTGGTGTTCCACAACAACACCGGCAAGTATCTGATCTTGCAGACTCGGGTCGAGCCGATCCGCCAGGAACTGTTCATCTACGTGTTTGGGCCAAAACTGGGGTGGAAAGTTGCGGTTGATTCGTTCGGTCGCCTTACTAACGTGGTGAAGCACGGACCACCGGTTGAACGGGTCGATCAGTCATTGGCGCCCCAGGAGCGGAAACAAGTCGCGTGGTCGTCGGACGGGGGTACCACCGTCTTGCAGAGAACTATCACTTTCCCCAACGGCAATGTCAAGGTCGACGAGATCGACACGGTCTATGATCCACGAGCTGCGGTCATGGCAATCGGCCCGGCGGCAGCGACTGCCACCCCGATTCCCACGATCACTCCCACTCCGAACCCAAACGGAAAGGCCAAGGGGACACCTGGCCCGTCGGTAACCACCACGCCGCAGGTGGGTCCCAGTCCAACCTTCAGTCATTAGGCGGCGCGCGGACGCATTCGCGCGTCCACAGTGGTTGGTACACTGATATTCCTCAGCATGAGCTCACCGAGAGGGATCGTATTGTCGTTTTCAGCCGCCTCCATGATGTCTGTCTTGGTCATCAAGATTGGGCTCGACCCGGTGTTAATCCAGTTCGGTCCCGTGTCCGTCCACTGGTATGGACTCATGTACGTCGTGGGTATCGCGGTCGGATTGTATGTCGCGCTGCCGTATGCCGAACGCCACGGTATCCCGCGCGACCGGGCGTATGAAGTCTTCTGGCCGGTGCTCATCGCCTGTCTGATCGGTGGGCGTCTGTACTACGTCGTGCAGTCAAATCTGGGCTGGTACCTGCGCCATCCTCAAAACATTCTGGCCACCTGGGAAGGCGGAATGGCGTTTTACGGCGCTGTCTTCCTCGGCATTCCCGCCCTCTTCCTGGCCGCTCGGCGCGTGGACGTGAGCGTTCCAAAACTGCTTGACGCTACCGCGCTTTTCATTCCCGTGGCCCAATCGTTCGGACGAGTCGGTAACCTGGTGAATGGTGACATCATCGGATATCCCAGCTCAGCACCGTGGGCTACACAGTACACCAACCCGAACAACACGTTCGTTCCAAGCCACCTGATTGCATACGCTCCGGCTGCGTTTTTCGAACTCGTCTTCAGCGCGGCGCTATTTGTTTTACTGTGGACGTTCAAAGACCGATTTCGCGTCCCCGGGACGTTGTTCGCCGTGTGGTTGTCGATCTATTCAATCGGACAATTTGTCCTCTTTTTTGCGCGCGCCAACGCTGTGGTGGCTCTCGGCCTCAAGCAGGCTCAGTGGACCGCTCTGATCGTGCTATTAATCACGATTCCATCGTGGGTCGTATGGCGTCGCTTTGCCCAGCGTGAACCGCGCTCATCCCTCCTGCCGCCTGATCGGGTCCCGGAGGATGGCCGTGTGACTGTTCCCTCTTCTGGGCCGGCCGGACAGTAACACTTTCGAGAAAGAGGTACTTGGCCTATGCCGTGTTCTGCCAGTGCTCATCCTTGATTCGCCCCGTGTCGAGTAAATGCACGAGATATTCAAGGCGGCAAATCTCGGGTCCCCAGAAGATTTTGAGGTCAGCCATCTTTTCGCGCGGACTGTCGCCGAACTCCTTCGAGGGAGCCACCAATTGCATCTGAGGTTTTCTACTGGGAGGAAGGTAGTCGGCCATTACGCTGCTCCTGATCTCGCCATCGATATACCCGCCGGAATCAAATCATGGCCGCTATCGAGACGACATCCGATTCGACGATGTATGGCAAAGCATACGCTCATGACCGAAAGATTCCATCTCTCTGCATCCACGTCCACAGCCCGCAATTGGGTTATGTAATGAGGTGAACACACCCTGTCGCTGGCGTTACGGACAGGTGCAGCGCCCGTGCTCGTGGCGAGACTTGCTCTCTGCCGGGTCATACCGGGCGGGAACACGTCGCCGCGCGTCCGCGTGCAACATCCACTCTCGTCCATCCAAAAGGGCCCGTTGTCCACGTCTTTGTCCGGAGACTTGTCCACGCGGCCGCGCACGAAGGAGGATTGGTCTTTTATGACTACGGTCCGCTCTCGTCCACGCGTCACGCTAAAGATCGCCCAGACACTGGATGGAAGGATTGCTACTCGCACAGGGCACTCCACCTGGGTGAGCAGCGCCGCGTCGCGAGCCATCGGACACACGTTGCGGGCGTCACATGACGCCGTTTTGGTCGGGATTGGGACCGTACTCGCTGATGACCCAAGACTAACGGCTCGGCTCGCACCTGGGCCGAATCCGACCCGGGTTGTGGTGGATAGTGCGCTACGGCTGCCACTTAATGCGGCAGTGCTTGCGGACGACGGGACGCCTGTCAAGGTCATCACGGTTGTTCCTGAAGACAGTACCGTGGCCGACGGGATTCGGCGAGCCGGCGCCGAGGTCGTGACCGTGCCCAAATCAAACGGACGCGTAGATCTCTTCGTCGCCTTCCAGGAGCTCTATGAGCGCGGCATAGAATCCGTCTTGGTCGAAGGCGGGGCGCAAATCGCAACAGAGATCATTCGCAGACAGCTCGCCGACGAATTGGTGTTGTTCATCGCGCCGAAGATCATCGGGTCGGGCATCGACTCAATCGGGGACCTGGGCGTGCTCGACATGGAGCAGGCTGTCCGCTTCTCTTCTTCCTCTGTACAGTTGTCCGACGGGGACATCGTGTTTCGGGGCACCCCGGTTTGGCCGGAGTAGCTCGCCCGAGGTAGCCGGTCATTGAAATAGACGGAATCCGTAAAGGATCCAGCCCCCGGGCTCGCCTCCGTTCCCGTGGTGGGTGAAGTGCACAAGTCCTCCCTGCCTGTCCCAAACGTACTGGCCACGGACGGCGACCTGAGCATGGTTCGCAATAGGAACCCTTCGACCTACACCGACGTCATTCACGATGAGAATGGTCATCCCGTTGAGGCACTGCAGAATAAACCGTTGGTGCTGATAGCGTCCGTACGCGTCGCTGAGGCCATGTTTGACCGTTCCTGAGACCGTGAGCCATTGCCCCGAACGACGCCGGTGGAATGCGTCGTCAGCCGCCGCGCAGCCGACCCGGGAGTACTGTCTCGCGTTGGCGTAGGATTCGCGAGGCGTGGACGTCCTCGCGAACCAGACCGCGGCAGCAAAAAGCCCGAGAGCGAGTGCGACCACAAAGAAAGGGGAACGGACGTGCCGGCGCACCGCTAAGCTATCGCCGGCTTAGGCGCGGAGCGAGCGAAGAAGCCGGTTGCCAGGACAAATGTGGTGGGCCCAGCAGGATTCGAACCTGCGACCCGCGGATTATGAGTCCGTTGCGCTGCCGCTGCGCCATGGGCCCGCATATGGTCGAATTATACCCAACGAACCGGCCTTCAGGGTTTATGCGGCCCTGAAGGCGGGGCCGGCGGAACTCCTCCACGGGTTCTTGCTTTGCACCCAGTCAAGGTGAATCGCGCCCGGAGATGTTGCGCCGTTTGAGCTGAGATCACGTAGATTGAGGCCGGTCCGCAAGCGGTCATCAAGGGAATCGACACCGGGACGCGCAGATTGCCGCGTGCGTCGGCATGTGTTGCCCCCAGCAAGCGCTCTACCCGATGAGCCGTAATATCGGGAACTGCGAGCAGGAGCGTGACCGTCGTGCCCGGCTGCAAGTGCGCAGCTAAAACCGTCGCGTGCCCTTTGATCGAGACTTTCGGCGGAAGCATGCGAGCCCAGGGCGCGCTGTTTGACGCTGACGAGGACAACGCCGTCGCAGTCAGCAGCAGAGCGCCCAGCAGCAAGGATCGAAGTACACGTCGTATGATCTGTCACACTCCCGGGTCTTGTTGCATCGAGCGGCGCTTACCAAGACAAAGTGGAGCGGGCACGCGGAATCGAACCGCGACCTACTGCTTGGAAGGCAGTCATTCTACCGTTAAACCATGCCCGCGATAGTGCCACTGGTCCGGTGGCCCGCTAGTCTACCCAATGCCGGCGCGACTAGACCACTGAAAGCGCATTCCCGGGGTCACAGTTCAATGTCGTGCGGTTGACTTTCGCTCACTCCGGCTCCCGTAATCTGCATGAAGACGGCACGCTCTCGAAAGTCTTGGAGGTTACGCGCACCCAGGTAGCTCATACCCGATCGAAGGCCGCCGACGAGCTGAACGAGCACTTCGGAAACGTCGCCTTTGAAGGGAACCATGCCTTCGACACCCTCCGGCACCACGTCCGTCAGATCGGTCTCACCTTCCCAACCCGGTTTCTCGCGCCGACGACGCTCGAGCGTTGCAGCGGTGGAAGCCATGCCACGGGAAGCCTTGAAACGCCGTCCATTGCGGACAACGGCTACTCCGGGGCTCTCCCTGGTGCCGGCCAGCATGTTGCCGATCATGACCGTGGACGCACCGGCTGCCAGAGCCTTACTGACGTCCCCGGACTGCCGAATTCCCCCGTCGGCGATGATCGGAACGTTGTAGCGGTCCGCCTCACGTACACAGTCCATCACCGCGGTGAGCTGCGGCACACCTACGCCCGTCACGACGCGAGTTATGCAAATCGAGCCTGGCCCGACTCCCACTTTGACGGCGTCGGCGCCGGCATCGATCAGGTCACGCGTGCCGTCTGCTGTTGCCACATTACCAGCGATCAATTCAATATTGCTCAGACGCCCTTTGATGTCACGCGCGGCCGAAATTGCGTTCTGACTGTGACCGTGTGCGATGTCAAGCACCAGTACGTCGCATCCGGCTTTTACCAGTTCTATCGCTCGGTCAATGTAGTCGCCGACAACGCCTATAGCGGCTCCCACGTACAATCTGCCTTTACGATCCTTCGAGGACTCAGGGTTCATGGTGCGCTTTAATATGTCCCGTAGTGTGATCAGCCCCGCTAGTCGTTCGTCGGCATCAACCAGCGGCAGTTTCTCGACCTTGTGAGTCTGGAGAATTTCTTCGGCCTCGCTGATCGTTGTGCCGGTGGGTGCGGTTACCAATCGATCGCGCGGCGTCATGACCTCGGAAACAAGTTTGGAGTCGTCATGCACGAAGAGAATGTCTCGGCTCGACAGCAAGCCAACGAGTTTGCATTCACGGTCCACAACCGGTAGACCCGTAATGTGATGGTCGTCCAACAGGTCACGGGCGTGGCCGACCGTGCTCTCGGGTTCGATCGTGTATGGATTCTCAATGATGAAACTCTCGGACCGTTTCACCTGTCGAACCTGGTTCACCTGCTGTTCGATCGTGTTAAA
Source organism: Chloroflexota bacterium (assembly GCA_036732245.1). Taxonomy (GTDB): domain Bacteria; phylum Chloroflexota; class UBA5177; order UBA5177; family UBA5177; genus JANWJD01. Next base: position 10,009 of record DAINCT010000062.1, read on the forward strand.
GCGATGAATGATGCCGATACCGCCTCGACGAGCCAGGGCGATTGCCATTTCGGACTCGGTCACGGTGTCCATATTGGCACTCACGATCGGCACACCGAGCCGAATGTGTTTCGTTAATTGGGCGGAGGTGTCGACGTCCTTGCGGGAGCGGATATCGGAGTACTGTGGCACAAGCAAAACATCGTCATAGGTCAGTCCCTGCCGTATGAATCCTTCCATGCAATGCCGGGCGGGCTTCTCCTCTTGCGAAAGTGTGAGCAGTCCTCTGCAGGTCCGGGCGCGCGCTGCGACTCACTATACGGGAGTCCTGGCGAGATGACCTAGGGAGCTGCCGGGCCAAAGACGGTTTTGATGATCGTATTGCCCCAGATACGGTGCCCCTTGGGAGTCGGATGGATGTTTGGGGTCCCGATAAGCGCGGTCTGAATGACATACCCCAACCTGACTCCACCGCCGGGATAGGCATTCATGACTGCTGCCGCATCTGCAACCTTGATCTTGTACTTCGCCGCCTCGACCATGGTGATCCCGTTGATCGCGTCAAGCGCAGACTGAGCCGCCGCGGGAAAGCCGGTCGGGAGAGGCGGTGTGCCGAGACCGCCGAGCGGATTCCACTGGGTGGAAGCCACGATACGAGCGTGGGGAGCCGCAACGCGCAATTCCGCGAAGATAGTGTCGAGATTGGTCCGCAGCGTAGCGTCCGCGGCCGGCAACTTTGCCTCCGTGGCGGGAAGATTACTGAGCCCCTGGACCGCCAGCTCGAGGATGTCGTTTCCGCCGATATCGATGGTAACGAGTCGAATGTGCCCGCGATGAGCTTTCAGAAACGCGTCAGCCGCAACCAGTTGAGACACCCGCGGCACCATATCCTGACAGCCATGTCCTGCACCTGCAACTTCACAGGAATCGGCGCCGCTTCGAGAGAAATTACGAACTTGTACGTCCGGGTACTTTGTCTGCAGGTACCGATACACCACGCACACGTAGCCGGGCGCCTTCTGAGAATGGCACTGTGGATCGTCGGCCACCGTATCGGCAGTATGACCGTGCGCGATGGAATCGCCCAAAGCCACGTAGTAACTGGAGGCGGGCGCAGAAGTACCCTGCGCAACTACCCTCGTAAGCACGAATAGGAAGACTGCAGCGACGACAAATAGTGCGATCGCCAGTGAAATGCGACGTGGCATGAGAGTGAACACTCCGGTCATTGAATTCGGGAGAATCAGGAGTACGGGCCGTATGTCTCGTTGACTCGAGAAACCTCATCCAACACATCATCGCCTCTCACCCGCTCGAAAGGCGTGGCACAGCTCCGACAATAAAACTGGGAGGTCAACAACTGCTGACCGAAAATAGAAGTCAATTCCGTGTTGGTGGACCGGCAGAAGGGACATTCGATCTCCACCCGCGACGGTTCGTTCATATGGGTGCTAGCCCCGCATGACGCAATACTGGATTAACTCGCTCTTCGAGCCGCTTGATCAATGTCGTGGAACTCGCGTCGAGCAATCCTGGTTCAACTAGCTCAGCCACGGCAGGTGCGAGAATCTCAGCTGAGCCAGGTGCCAGGGCCGACAGTGAGGCGGAAAATGCCTGCTTGAGACCTCCTCCGGCGGAGGCGAGGCGCCTGGTCCATCCCTCGGCATGCAACCAATGAATCCGCTCTTCCTCCAGAATGCGACGGGCGCGCTGTCCCAGTGGTTCTAGAGATGAATGCCTGGCGGATTCCAAGAGGATCGTGAGCGAGCTGTCTATCAGGAGATTTGCGGCCACGAAGTCGGTCCAACTCTTGAATTCCGTCTCCAGACGTGACACGTTCGCAAACGCGGTCCGTGTTTCGGGTTCCGTTTCAGCCGATTTGCCTGCCAGGTCTTGTAGCAAGGGGTAGAGACTGCGAGCATGTCCTATTTCATCCTGCGCCATGGAAGCGGCTGCCACTGCTGCTTCTAGGGTGGGCGCGCCGGTGCACCATTCGGAGTAGCGCCTGCCAAGAAAGAGCTTGTTGTCGGCCAGGGTCGCAATGAACTGGACCATCGCCCGCGATACCACTTGGTCGGTTTTCACTGCGCCGCCATCAAGAACTAATGGCCGGGATGCCCGCAGCGCGCGGATACAGGACCATCTCAACCCAACTGAATTCGTTGTATATAGTGCGGGCGTACACCACAGCAAGATCGGGATCGTCGGCGGCCAGGGTGCCGAGGTGAGAGAGCGGATCCTCGTACTTCCGTCGCGCAAAGACCTCCCACATCGTGTGGTCCTCCAGCATACGTGGCCGACGATTGACGACGCTCAAACCGAGATGCCTGCTTCGCGTAGCTGACATTTGCCGTCTTCCGTGAGCCGGGACTTCGTCCAGATCGGTTCCCACACCACCTCGATCCGAATGCTCTCAACTCCGGGCTCACGTCCCAAACGGGAGCGTATGTCGTCCATGATCATGTCCATTGCCGGGCAGCCCATGGCGGTGAATGTCAGTTTCAACGACACCATTCCGGCCTCGAATCGCAGTTGCACGACGAGACCGAGGTCGACGATATTGATCGGCAATTCCGGATCTTCAACGTCGCGCAGCGCCATCCAAAGACCGTCTTCGAATCCGACTTGATCAATCATGCGTCCGCGAGCAACCGATCTAGCCCCCGCCTCCCACGCTGCAAATTCTCGACGTACTGGGCGTTCATTGGACCTCGCTGCCTCCAACGCACTAGGACTTCATCCCATGAGACCGCCCCATCCTCGACCAACCAGCGTTTGGACTTCGCGTCGAAGCGAGCCGGGAAGGGGCAGTCAACGCAGTACATACCCCGAGCCGCATCAAGATGCGCAGGCACGTCGAGGCCAAGTCCCTGCACCAACGGCACGGCCGTCGACATCCATTCCTGTCGGAGTTCGTCGTTTGACTTTCCCTTGAATCCGAATCCTAGTTGTTCCGAGTGGCGTTTGAGATCGTCCGGCAGCCCGAACCACTCCACGGTCAGCAGAAACATCCAGTCGATTGCGTGCTGCAACTCATCACGCCCCTCGGCGGATTGAGCGATTTTTTTCATCCAGTTTTCACCGTGCCGCAGATGGAATGTCTCTTCCTTGTCAACCTTGACGAGTGCCCTTTTCCAGGGCCCAAAGGT
>DAINCT010000063.1:0-13092 GCA_036732245.1 Chloroflexota bacterium
GCGCAGGAGGTCACGTCTCATCTCCATCAGGGCGGATTCCTGGTCGCCGCCGGGCGATGTTACGAACCTGAACAGGCGGTCCCGTACTACCCGTTTCTTGACGCTTTGTCCACCGCATATGCATTTGCGCCGCTGGAGATGCGACTGCAGGCCGCTCATCGGTGGCCCTATCTCGGGGCCATATTGCCCGAGCAGATCGAGCTACCGGAGGCCGCCACGGGCCATGACGATCAACAACGGGTATTCAGGGCGGTCACGAGTTTTCTGGATGCGATCTGTGGAACCCGACCCATCGCCCTGCTCCTGGACGATCTTCATTGGGCCGATGACAGCAGCTTGAAACTCCTGCTGCATCTGGCACGACACACAATCGATCTACCCGTTTTTATTCTTTGCACCTATCGAGACGTCGAGGTGAGTCGACAGCATCCGCTGGAGGCAGCCCTGCGCGACCTGAATCGGGAGGAGCTCGTCACACGGGTCGACATCAAGCGCCTGCCGGAAGACGGCACCGCCGCACTGGTCTCCGCCACCATGGGTGGCGCGGAGATTTTGGACGATTTCGCGCGACTGGTTCACCGCCGGACGGAGGGAAACCCATACTTCGTCGAGCAGGTCTTGCTGGTTCTGATAGAGCGAGGGGATATATTTCGCCAGGACGGTCACTGGGGAAGTCGATCGATCGAAGAAATCGATGTCCCTGAAAGCGTGCGAAGCGTCGTCGGGAATCGTCTCTCACGTCTGCAGGAGGATCATCAAGAAGTCCTGCGCCAGGCCAGCGTGTTGGGGCAGACGTTTAGCTTCGATGATCTGCTTGGCATGGGCGATCGGTCGGAAGACGCCCTGGAGGACGCGCTGGATGCAATCGGCGCCGCCGGGCTCACTCGCACCACCGGAGGCGAAGTGTATGCATTCGATCATGCGCTTACCCAGCAATCACTGTACGAAGAACTTTCGCCGCGCCGGCGCCGCCGACTGCATTTGAGCGCGGGTGCGGCGCTCGAGAGATTGTCGGAGCGGGTCCGACAACAGCGGGTGAGTGAATTGGCGTGGCACTTCTTGCAAGGAGACGACTCAGATCGAGCTCTGCTCTATAGTCTGCAGGCGGGTGATGCGGCTGAGGCCGTTTTCGCGCACGGTGATGCCGAGTCCCACTATCGGACGGCACTTGAACTGGCCCGCGACAATGGGGATTCTCGACAAGAAACTGATGCGCTGCAAAAGCTGGGAGGAGCGTTACGACTCTCCGGCCGTTACGCCGAGGCTCAGGAGTTGTTGGAGCGAGCAGCGGAACTGTATCGGCAACTCGACGATCGAGAGGGTGAACTCGGAGTGGTTGCCCAAATTGGACGACTTCATGCCGTCCAGGGAACCTCCGAGGAGGGTATAAAGCGGGTGCTGCCGGTGGTGAAAGAGCTTGAGCAAGTAGGGGTGGAAACCCTCTCCTCGACCTGCACGGCAGCCCTGTACGTGTCTCTGGCCGGACTGTACTTCCGAGGGGGCAGGTGGCAGGATCTGGTGCCGGTGTCTGATGAAGCCCTCCGCCTCTCCGAAGATGCGGGCAACGATCGACTTGTGGCGGAAGCGGAGCAGGAGCGAGGAAGAGCCTTTAGCCTGCTCGGTCGAACGGACGACGCCCGACGCTCCCTGGATCGTGCCATTCAGCTCGCACGGTCGGTCGGCGACCTTCTGACGCTACGCAACTCGCTGAATACGGTCGCCTTCCTCCAGCGAAGAGATGGGGAGCTACGGGGTGCAGCCGATTCCTACCGTCAGGCACTGGAACAATCTGAACGATTGGGCGATCCTAGCGACATTGCCTTTGCCCGCTTTGTCCTGGGACGAGTCTACGTTGAACAGGGCAAATGGCGAGAGGCTCGAGAACAGTTCGAGCCTGCCGTACGCGCTGCTCGCTCCGCCGGCACTTCGTGGTACAGCAGTTATTCCATGGCAGGACTTGGGTACCTCTGTCTCCTGGAAGGAGAGCACGACCAGGGCGTGCAGTACCTCACCGAGGCGGTAACTATCGCCGAACGAAATGAAGACCTCCAGGGTCTCAGAATCCACACGTATCTGGCAATACAGGAGATCCTGGACGGACGGCCGCACGAGGGGATTGCCCGCATGGAACGCCTACAGGTGCTCCATCGCGGCGCGGGGCGCGAGACCTATCTGTGGCCGCTCACCCTGGCACTATTGGAAGCAGGCGAGGTGGAACAGGCAGCTTCCCAGGCGCACGATGTGGGCGACGACATGTTATTCGAAGGGCGTTTGGAGAGACCGGATGTGCTGAGGGTTCAGGCCATGGTCGCCATCCGGCAGGAACGTTGGGACGATGCCACACGGCGCCTGGAAGAAGGCCTGACGATGACTCGAGAGATCGGTATGCCGTTTCATGAGGCTCTACTGTTGCTGGAATGCGGTCGGATGCATGCCGCTCGCGGAGACACAGATCGTGCACGGCACTTTCTGGAGGAGTCTCTCACGCTACTCAACCACCTGGGCGCTGCACCGTATGCGCTACGAGTGAACGACGCAATTGCCCGGCTGCAGTGAGACTTCCATTCCACTCTGGTACCATTTCGTCATGGCTCCCGCCGGTGTACGGCGGCAATTGTTTATAGACGTGTAGGGCGGCGCTGGATATCACCGGAACAATTCATGACGACCGGTAGAACTGAACAGGTCATAGGACCTGAAGTGCGGAAAGTCGTCATGCACCAGGATATGTGCGTCGCCTCGGGACTCGGGCCCGACGGTCGAATTGACGGCATCCTCGTTTTCGGCCCGCGAGGATTCGTACACCTGACGGACGAGGGTTTGTGCCGTTTTCCGCTGCAAGCAATTGAGGAAGGTTCACCCCTACGGGCCTGGCTCCGTATCAGCCGGCACTCCGGCAAACCGGTGCCATGGGCACAACTCTTCATCGATCGCTCATCCGGCACGCTAGTAGAGCTGGTTGGCACAGCGCGCCTGGTGACCGGAAACGATCAGCCCGATCCAGATCGTACGGCCTCTCTCAAGGTCGAACTGACGCCGGTCGCAGTGACACACGAACCCAATTCATCGATTTCCACGGACGCGCCACGGCCCGCCGGTGCCACCGCGCCGGGAACCAGGGATGGCGGGTTACGAGCCATGGCGGAAAAACCTGCGAAGCAACTGAGCGAACCGGTAGGAAACTTTCTCGCGGCGGCCGCGGAGTCCTTCCTGTGCCGAATCGATGACGAAGGTCGGCCGGGAATCCGGCGCCTCGGAGCCGCTTCTGATGGCGCTACGACGCACGGACCTGGTTTCCGTGTGGATGGACAAGCCGTGTACCTGCCGGCCGACGCGGCTCCCGCCGAGTCCGGCGAGCGGGGCGACGAATCACATGCCGGAGACGCGCTGCTGATCGTTCCCAGCTACGAGGCCCAATTGGCGGTACGAGTAGAAGGGAAGACGCGCACGCTGAACCTATCTGATACCCCGCCGTCCATCCAGGACGCGCTGCACGGAGCGACTCTGGTGCTGGAGATCGCCGTCGCTCTCGTCGGCGCCCAGGCAGGAGATTGGACGGGCGCCAAAGCACCGACCGACCAGGGCGGCAATATACGCGTGGACGAGAGCGTGCTACGCGTGCATGGCGCCAGGTCTGTCGGGCGGGCGGAAGTGTCCTTCACCAACGGGCCTACCGTGCTCGTGCAGGGTGGCGAATCGTTGCTCGAACTGGCGGAGGCCAACGGTGTGCCCATGGAAGCAGGCTGTCGCATGGGCATCTGCGGTGCCGATCCGGTGCGGATCGACGCCGGAGCCGAGAATCTTTCTCGCATTCGACGTTCAGAGCAATCGACGCTCGACCGACTGGGACTGCCGCCCGGATGTCGCATGGCCTGCAGCGCACGCGTGCAGGGTTCGGTCACGGTGGTATCGGTAGACGACTTCGACGCGGCGCAGTCGGGTAACTCGACGAGCTCGGTTACGTCTGCCGGGTTCGCGGTCGATCCAGAAGTGCGGCGTGTCGTCGTGATCGGCACCGGCATTGCAGGAATAACGGCCGCGGAGGAGGTGCGCAAGCTCCACGCCGGGGTGGATATCACCGTGGTGGGCGCTGAGCGGCACGATTTTTACAATCGAATGGCCATCAGCCGACTGGTAGACGAGGAAACGACACCCGACAAGCTGTCGCTCATGTCTTCGGATTGGGCGCGACGTCGCAATGTCCTCTATTTACCCGGCTTGTCCATCGCGGCCATCGATCGACCGCGACGGGAGGCTATACCAACCGAGGGCGAATCTCTGCCGTATGACCGACTGGTGCTGGCGATGGGTGCCAGAAGCCGCATTCCTTCGATCGAGGGCCTTGATCTTCCGGGCGCATTTGCTTTGCGGACCATCGACGACGCGCTGGAAATCCGCCGGCATGTGCGTCGGCCAGGGATACGCCGAGCCATTGTCATTGGCGGTGGCCTGCTCGGCCTGGAAGCAGCCTATCACCTCGTCCAGACCGGCCTTCGCGTCTGGATCGTCGGTCGAGGCCAATGGCCCGCCGACCGACAATTGGACGAGCACGCCGGGGGCATTCTGTCGCAGATGCTGCAGGATCTCGGCATCGAGTACCTACCTCATTCCGAGCCAAGCCGTCTGGTCGGCCGCGACAGTGTGGAGGGCGTGGAACTCAAGGATGGACGCGTGCTGCCGGCTGGGCTATGCCTGGTAGCGGCCGGCATCGTGCCGGATGTGGGCCTGGCGCGTGACGCCGGGCTGGAGGTCGGTCAGGGGGTCGTGGTGGATGACCATATGAAGACCTCGGATCCGGCAATCTATGCCGCCGGCGATGTCATGGAGTTTCACGGGCGGAGCTTCGGCCTGTGGCCGGCATCGGTCGATCAAGCCATCATCGCGGCGACCAACCTGCTGGGCGGTGACCTTCCCTACCATGCGACGATGGCTCCAGCGCAACTCAAAGTACCCGGCATCGATTTGCTATCGGTGGGTGAGACCGGGCCTCGTGAGCCGGGCGACCAGGAGATACGCATCGCCGAACGACACGCTCGCCGCTATCGCAAATTGGTGGTCCGTGACGGACGCGCGATCGGGGCGATCGTTATAGGATCGCCCGGTCTCTTCGACGGCACCGCGGAGGCCGTGCAGGCCAACCGCAACCTGAGCGGCAACCTCGACGCCATCGCGCGTGGAGACTGGAGCGCGCTGACCAGCGATGTGGATGAGGCCGAAGTAACCGCTCCCCCCATCAGCCGTGCGGTCTAGCTTTTTACGATCATACATGGGCCGGGGCTGGGTCCCCGGCTCTGTGCGGTCCACAAAATAGGACCGGCCGGCATCGCCGCACGAATAATTCAGGCTAGGAAATCGTCCAAGAGGTTACTATGGCATCAATCAAAGGTTCAAAGGCTCCAAGGAGCAACACGATGACTTCCGATACGCAGATCGCTCTCCCCGTCGCCACACTTGAAGAAAGCTACGACATCATCGCGCCCAAAATCCCGGAAATTGTGGATCGCATGTACACCCGGCTGTTCGAGCTCGCTCCACGAGTCGTAAAAATCTTCGCCGGAAGGGACCCGTCGAAACAGCTCCGAACCGTGCACGTGCTGCGCGATTCGTTCGACGACCTCAGTGCTCTCACTCCGGAGTTGGAGGCTCTGGGGGAACGGCATGCAACCTGGGGCGTGCAACAGCATGACTACGCCATCATGGGACCAATCTTATTGGAAGCCATGGCCGCCTCGGTCGATCCGTATTGGCGCTCTGAATACACCACTGCGTGGGCTGCGCTGTTCCAGACGGTCGAAGACATCATGCTGCGCGGAGCGGCGAGAGCACAGCCGCCGGCAACAGCTTGAGTGTACTATGACTGCGGTATCGTCTTCGGTTTTCTTTACGGGTGATGATCCATCCGGCGGATTCCTGGCCGGCCTGGACGACGACGAGATTGCCACTATACTGGATTACACGCAATCACGACGCTTTGGCTCCGGTGAGTCGGCAGTGCGGGCGGGCGAAAAGAATCGAAGCCTGTACATCGTGACCTCGGGGCGATTTGAAGTTCTCGTACCTTCACCCACCGGTCCGCTACGGGCCACGGTGTTCGAGCCGGGCGACATGTTCGGAGAACTCGCATTTTTTGACAATCAGCCTCGCTCGGCCGACGTCCGTGCCATCGACGATTCCGAAGCACTCATTATGACACCCGCTGGATTCGATCGACTCAGATTGGCTAACTCGAGGCTGGCGGTGCGATTCGTCATGGACCTGGGTCGTATCCTAAGCGTCCGTTTCCGTGAGTACAACACACGATTGGCAGCGCTGGCGGAACTGTAGCCGGCGATTGGCAGAGTGTCGGCGGCCATCGCATCAATCGTCGGTCTCAGAATGATGGAGGTGGCATGATAGAGCCAGACCGGACTCCGATCCTGAATGTGTGCGTTCTCTCCACCGCCGGCTGCGTGCCACAGGAAGTATCGCGACCATAAAATGCAGTGTCGAGTGCGGCGTCTCACCAAAACCCTGGACGGCGTTGCACGGGAGATCGGCCTGAAGAGATGTGCGAAGCAGTGGGAGATACATGCCTAAGAAAGCTGTACTGGTAACTGTAGACGATGACACCGATGTGCTCCAGGCCGTCGAGCGCGATCTCCGGCGCCAGTACGGCCGCGACTATCGTGTGATGGCGGCCGACAGCGGCGAGAAAGCGCTCGAAACACTTCGACGACTCACTTTACGGAACGATCAGGTGGCGCTCATGCTGGTGGATCAGCGCATGCCGCATATGTCCGGCGTCGAGTTTCTGGAGCAAGCCCGAGAAATTTATCCTGACGCCAAGCGCGTACTCCTGACTGCCTATGCCGACACCGAGGCGGCAATCCGGGCCATAAATTCAGTCGAACTACACTACTACCTTTTGAAACCGTGGGATCCGCCGGAACAGAATCTATACCCCGTGCTGGACGATCTCCTCGGTGACTGGCGCGCCAACAACCGACCGGCCTTCGAGGGAGTCAGCGTCATTGGCCACCCATGGTCGGCGCCGTCGCATGAAGCGCGTCAGTTCCTCATGGGGAATCAGATTCCGTATCGCTGGCTGGACTCGGAGAGCGATTCCGAGGCAAGCACCCTGTTGGCGAGCGCGCATCTGGAAAATGCCAAGCTACCGGTGCTCATTTTTCCGGATGGAACGGTGCTGGAAGCACCAACCAACGTCCAGATCGCGGAAAAGGTTGGACTTCGTACTCGCACCAAGACACCGTTTCATGACCTCATCATCGTGGGCGGTGGACCTTCCGGTCTGGCCGCGGCTGTGTACGGCGCCTCAGAAGGACTCGATACGGTGTTGATCGAGCGCGAAGCTCCGGGCGGTCAGGCTGGTTCCAGCTCCCGCATCGAAAACTATCTTGGGTTTCCGGCAGGATTGAGTGGACGCGATCTGGCCCGTCGCGGCGTCGCCCAGGCGGAACGGTTCGGCGTCGAAATCTTGACACCTCAGGAGGTCACCGGCCTCCGCATCGAAGACCCGTACAAATACGTTCGCCTGTCCGATGACTTGGAGTTGAGTTGTCACGCCTTACTCATCACCACCGGGGTCACATACCGAAAGCTGCCCGTGCCCGGCATCGAACGACTCGAAGGGGCCGGAGTCTACTATGGATCCGCCATGACGGAGGCCCTCTCCTGCAGCGGAGATGATGTCTATATCGTGGGAGACGCCAACTCCGCTGGACAGGCCGCAGTATACCTGGCTAAGTTCGCACGTCTCGTCACGATCCTGGTTCGCGGTGACGGGCTAGCGAGCACGATGTCACAGTATCTGGTGGATCAGATCCGGGACAGCGCGAATATCCAGGTCAGACCCCACAGCGGCGTGGTCTCGGTCCAGGGAGAGAATACTTTGGAGACACTCGTCCTCGAAGATCTTGCTACGGGCGAGCAGACGACCGAACGGGCCCGGGCCCTCTTCGTCTTTATCGGCGCTGCGCCGCGCACCGAGTGGGTAGAAGGCATTCTCGAGCGTGACAAATACGGGTTTTTGCTGGCAGGTCCAGACCTGATGAAGGACGGCAAGCCGCATCCGAAGTGGCCGCTCGAACGGGACCCCTACCTGCTGGAGTCGAATGTCCCCGGAGTGTTCGTGGCGGGCGATGTCCTGGCCGGCTCGATCAAGCGAGTAGCGTCGGCCGTCGGCCAGGGGTCGGTAGCAGTCATGTTCGTCCACCGATATCTAAGTTCACTGCGTTAGCGGCGCCTCGCCGGCAGCGATCGATCGGACGACCACTGAGCATAGGGAGCCATAGTGAGCTGCGCCAGTCGCAGCAATGGTGCATCGTACGTTACGCGCCATCCCGCGAAGTCGAGCCAGGCCTGCTCGCGATCCTCTTTTAACGGCACCCCGCGACTGGCGAGCTCGGCCACCATGTCGTCGTACTCCTCGCGCGCCACGGCAATCGGATCGAGAGCAAATTGGGGATCGGGCTCGAAGGTGAGTTGAAAGAAGGTCGCGATTCGTCGCAGAGCGAGGAACCGCTCACTTGCAATGCGTCAAGGGCCCCGTGCCCGCGGAGTGCCCAGAAGATCCCCAGGTACCCAACCATCACGATACTGAGCCACATGACCGGTAGAGACAGTAGTGCCACCGGTGCATAGAGCGCCATAATGCGGTCACGCTCCAGATACGTGTCGACCCTGTCGGCTCGCATATCGAACAGAACCCGCACGAACTGGAAAGTGCGCCTTGAGAGTTTGTCCTGTACACCGCGCGGCAGGACAAACGTCCGGATCGCCGACGACAGGACGACTGCGACCAGAATTATTCCCAGTATGATGGCGGCGGACCGCAGTGCAAACTCGAAAATGGTGACGTCCTCAGTAAGAATCAATCAGTTAGACCTTTTCCAGGGTAGCCGGGATGTGACTTTCACCCATGACACACTGGGGCTGCGGAGGAGACGATGGAACTAGAGCACCCCATACACGGTATTCACCACATCACACTCGTCGCCGGCAATGCGGCACGCACCGCACGGTTTTACACGCAGGTGCTGGGCATGAAGTTCGTAAAGAGGACTGTGAACTTCGATCGCCCCAATACCTATCACCTCTACTTTGGTGACGATACGGGGTTGCCCGGCACCCTCGTGACGTTTTTCGAGTGGCCGGATGCGCCGCCTGCCAGGATGGGGCTCGGCAGCGTCCACCATCTGGCGCTAACCGTCGATTCCATGGAGGCGTTGCTGCAGTGGAAAACGTGGTTGCAGCACCATCATATGCTGGTCGCCGGCCCCTTCGATCACCAGGCCTATCGAAGTCTGGTCTTTACCGACCCCGACGGCGTGATTCTGGAGATCGCGACCGCGGGACCCGGATGGCAGGAGCTACGCGAGGGAAACAACTTCTTACCACCATCGAGCGGGTTGGCAGCCGAAACGTGGCCCGAACCCGTCACCACAATTTCAGCGAGCATGCGCCTTGGTCTCCTGCACCACATCGCCGCCCTCACCGCTGACATCGACCGCACCCATGACTTCTATGAAGATCTCCTCCGCATGCCGCGCCTTCACACTACAACCGATCCGGACTCCCACGAGGCTCCACGCTGGTACTGGAGCACACAGGCGGGCAATGACGCAGGTCGACCCGGCACGGTCGTGATCTACACGCAGCCGCAATCGGTGGACGCTCCGATTCGCGGACAGGTCGGTCATGGCATGACGCACCACGTTGCGTTTGGTGTTCAGAATGATGAGGCACTTCACTTCTGGCGCGAACGTCTACTCAAGCGCGGCTTGAAGGTGACCGATGTACTCGACCGCAAGTATTTTCACTCGATCTATTTCCGCGACCCAGACAATATCCTGATCGAGATCGCTACTGCTGAGCCGGGTTTCCTGATTGACCAACCGGCCGATCGCCTGGGAAAGGATCTGATGCTTCCTTCATGGCTGGAACCTGAGCGTCCGAAGATCGAGGCGTCGCTGCCGCCGATGGACGTGGAGTACTGAGCCACGGCGGACGGCAGCCGTTACATCGAGCAGAACTGCGTCACGATCTCATAGAAGGCCTGTAGGCCCCATACATAGCCGTCGATGGGGATGCGTTCATCATGGCCGTGTACCAATTGCTCCGCCGGAAAGTCTTCGCGTATACGCACCGGATCGAAGCCCAGACACTTCGTGCCGAGACGAGAGACGTGTCGGGCATCGGTGGCGCCGCTCATCATCATCGGCAGCACGATCGCATCGGGAGCGTAGCGCTTCACCACCGATAGGATAGTGTCATAGAGTGGCCCGCCGGGAGGATCCTCCTGTGGGTGACCGGTATCGAGCTGCTCGATTTCGTAGCCCTCACCGATTACCTGGCGCACCTCGGCAAGAAATCCCTCCTCCGTTTGGCCCGGCAGGAAACGCCCATCCACCGACACCTCGGCGACCGTCGGAATGACGTTGATTTTACTGCCGGCTTTCAGCCCGGTAGGTGTCGCGGTGTCCCGTGTAATGGCATACAAATAACGTGCCAACGCGGGAGGCAGCAGGTCGAGCACATCCTGCAAGTTTCGTTCATTCAGTTCACGCTTCGAGGCCGGCACGCGCAGTAAGTCAGTCAAGGTCGCGAAAAAGGCAGTGAAAGTAGCGGTGGGCCGAAACGGAAGCGAGGTGTTGACCAGTTTCGTCACCGCCTCCGCCACCCGACTTACCGACGTCTGCGGACGTGGCACAGACCCATGACCGGGATCGCCATAAGCCCGCAGCTTGAAGCGGCAGGTGCCCTTCTCGCCGGTACGCACGTCATACACTGCCTTCCCCGCGATGTACATGGTGGTGCCTCCACCCTCACTCAGCCCATATTCGGCACGAATCAGGTCCGGGTGTTGATCGACCAGGAATCCGATTCCCGCATCTCCCCCGGCCTCTTCGTCGGCGGTCGCCGCGAAGATCACGTCACGTTTGAGTGGTACACCCTGACGCTTGAGAAGCAGCATGACCATCAATTCGTGCGCGACCATGCTCTTCATGTCCAGTGCCCCACGACCCCAGACGCACCCTTCAGCCACATCGCCGGAAAACGGCGCGTGAGTCCAGTGCTCCGGTTCGGCCGTCACGACATCGACATGACCGTAGATCAGGAGAGGCTCTCGCTCTCCCGTGCCTGGAAATCGGACGACTAGGTTCCCTCGACCGGGGCCGGACTCAACCACGGTCGGCTGATATCCCTCACGTCGCAGCACATCCGCCAGGTAGTTAACGACAAGGGTTTCATTGCCCGGTGGATTCGTCGTATCCAGGCGCAAGAGCTCCTGCAGGTGGCGTACTGCCTCATCGGTGAGTGCCTGAACATCAGTCACCAAAGTCTGGGCCATGAAACTGTCTCCAGAATGTGAAATGATCGTGGACCCAGAGCCTCCGGGAAGAGGATAGTCCTGCCATCACAATAGCGGAAACTAGACGCTCTACCGCCCCCGCAGGACGTCTTGGACCATCAGCGTGAGTTGTTCGATGTCGAACGGTTTCGGCAGGACATATGGAGTCCCGATTTCCGCGGCTTTCGACGCGGCACTGTGCATGGCGGTCATCACGATGATCGGCAATCGTCGTGTCTCATCATGTGCCCGGAGACTTCGTGCCACCTCGAAGCCATCCACCACTGGCATCATCAAATCGAGCAAAACAATGTCCGGTCGGAAACGCAAAGCATCGGCCAGAGCGATCTCTCCATAGGACGGGCAGGTCTCAAACCCTTCCATACCGAGCACATCGGAGATGAGTTCAGCCACGTCCTGCTCATCCTCGACGATCAGCACCCGTATTGCCACCCATGCGCTCCTATGGTAAGAGTTATCTGCGACGATGCCTTCACGCCATGGAAGGAGAGGGTACGTGATGCACTGTACCGGGAGGGACGCCGGTGCAGTCCTGGCTGAGGGCCTTGCAGCACGAAGCGTGCCCAATATAGTTATGTCTAGGGCAGGCTCTCGGGTTTCTGGGAAGCCGGCTATGAAACCTCAGGATCGTGATGGTTATAAAAGGGATGTCCGCGCCGTTCTTGATGGCTGCGTCTGTCCCACTCTCCGTAGGGAATGGCCCAATCGTCAACCTTATCGGTGGGGAGCATCAAACGCTCTCGAGTTTCCACGTCGACCCGCCTCTCCTTGCCGCTGCGTCTATCCTGGTGCGAACGACGTTCACGACCGTCCCAGGCCTCCGATAGTTTCATAGCGCTCACAATAGAGACCGGCACGGCTGATTGTCAATCATTTCATGCGCGGACAACCCACCCCTGCTCTCGAGGCTCATATCAGTGCCTGGCATAGTCCTTGCGAATTCCATGTCAAGAGGTGAGCCATACCATGACCGAACGAACAGTAGAGTCCGTCGACGGGACATTGCAACGCGAGGCGGTCGAACGACTCCTGGAGTGGGGCTTCTCCCGTGAAGACATCGCCGCAACCATAGGACACAGCGAGGCGTGGGTCCGCGAAGTGCAAGAGACTCAGCGGCCCCAGGACAGGCAGAGATCAACGACGCATTAGAACCTTAGCCCGGACGATTACACCGGAGAATAAAGGAGGACGTGCACATGGCAGAGCAGGCATACTGTGTCAAATGTCGAGAGAAGCGCGACATCCAGGATCCAAAAGAGGTTACATTCAAAAACGGTCGCAAGGCACTGCAGGGCACGTGCCCGGTGTGCGGCACCAAGCTCAATCGGATGGTCAGTTCCAAGAGTTAGACTGGTCCCAGCGACGACGAAGAGCCTTCTGGTGCACACGTCACCGGAAGGCTCTTGCATGGTTACAGTCCTCTTTTCCCGGAGGGGCGAATGACGCTGACGGTGCGAAAGGCGCGACCGACCGATGCGCCGGCTATTGCAGAGATCTACAACCAGGGAATCGCCGAGCGCATCGCCACCTTTGAAACCGAGCCACGATCAGCGGAGGAGCTGGAGCGCCGCCTGGAAGAGCACGGCGAGCGCTTTCCTACCGTGGTCGCGGAACTTGATGCCCGCGTTATCGGCTGGGCCGGCGCGTCGCCCTACAGCACACGCCCTTGCTACGCGGGTATCGCCGAGTTTTCAGTCTACGTCGATCGGGATCATCGTGGA
>DAINCT010000064.1:0-453 GCA_036732245.1 Chloroflexota bacterium
TGGCGAGTGGCCAACGTCCGAAACGCCTGCCGGTACCGGGTCAGCGCATCGGCGGCCTCAAGCGGTGCAGCGTAGTGCAGATTGACCTCAACCTGGCCTGGACCATACTCCTCGGTCCACTGTTCCACGTCGATGCCCACACCGGAAAGATACGCCAGGAGGTCGTGCATGAAGGCCGGTTGGCCCCCGAGTCCGTCGAGTGTGGCGAATTTCGCGGAGTTCACGAACTCCAGTTCCCCGTTCACCGGTCGAAAGAGGTATCCCTCGGGTTCGAATCCCACCTTGAAGCTCAGTCCCGCCGCCTTGCCACGGGCGATAGCGCGTCGTAATGCACTGCGCGGACATCCGGGCCACGTTTCCCCGTGCGCATCGACCAGATCCGCATACATTTCTCCGGTGTCCGACGTTCCGGCCGCGACCCGGTAGGTGGCGGGGTCGGGGGTCGCCCAAAAA
>DAINCT010000064.1:463-12995 GCA_036732245.1 Chloroflexota bacterium
CTTCAGGACGCCGCGCGGGTCGCCGTCGAAGGGCGTGCCCTCCGGGTTGTAGACATCGCAGAACATCCGCGCGACCGGCGCCTCCTGCTGCCACGGGATCACCTGGAAGGTGGCGGGGTCGGGGATCGCCCAAAAATCTGGCGACGCGAGATCGAATGACGCTTCTGAGGGGAAGATGTCGCGCGAGTTAAAGCTGACGCCGGAAGAGCTGAAGTTGACGCCGTGCTCGAGCACACGCGGGAGGTGCTCGAATGACACGCCGCGGGCACGCAGGAGGCCGTTGTAATCCATAAATGCTACGCGAATCTCGCGCACACCTGAGGCGCGAATGTCGTCGAGCACCGCGTCTCGATCGGTGCTCATCGCAGCGAGTTCGCAGGGTACATATCGCCTTGAGCGCTCATGCCGGTATCTTACGCGAGATGCGATGAGTAGCAGGAGCGTATTGCAGCCGTCATACTATGGCCGTCATCGATAATGCGCCGAATCGCACCGACCGGATGTGGGCCCGGTTTTTGCAGCAGAGATCTTTAGTGGTGCGGCGGAGCAGCGCTTCCGCTCGTCACCCGCAAGAAGAGTCACCGATGGAGGCAGATTATGAGCACAAACGACGATCCGGTTTTTGAGCATCCGGAGGCGTATGGCATAGAAAACCTCGATGCGCCGGGCGAGCCTGACCGCGACGAAATGCCGCCGTCTTCACCGGTTCCAGGCACCGGACGCAAGACCAGGCTACTGCACCAGGCGAAGCAGAACGAGGACGACAACTCGCCAACCGGCGCCAATTTCAAAGACCGCAAAGAGCGCGAGGAGGCAAGGGACGCGGGACTGTAGCTGGGCCGCACGATCGGATCTGACGACTGACCTCTACTGGACCATTCCATGTGTGGGCCGTAGGTCCCATCGGGCAGACTGTGCAGCATAGCTGGATCGAAGCACACGGCGGATCGAACTGGAATCGTCCCGGCGACGAATGGGGTACCGGGTGGACGTTACCCACGGCGGGGTGCTGGCGGCTGCACGCAAAGCGGGGACCCGCGAGCAGGAACATCTGGCTGAACGTCGTTCAACCATCTCCTTCAGCTTGAGCTAATTCAGTCAGGGATAGGCAGATCACCTCTCCGCCTGGATGATTTCCGGCCTGATTTGTCATGCTGATGACAACCGTGCAACCGAAAGGCCCACATGAATCAGCTCGACGACGTTCCTTTGCTCCGCATTCGAAACGCCACGGTCCTCAAAGGCCTCGGCAAAGGAACGCCCGTGCTGGACGATCTGTCCCTGGAGATTTCGCAGGGGCAGCACACCGCGATCCTGGGGCCGAACGGCTCCGGGAAGTCCTCGCTGATCAAGCTCCTGATGCAAGAATACCGACCGTTAGCTTCTCCCGGTCAGGGTGCAACGGTTGAGTTGTTCGGAAGGGATCGGTGGGATATCTTCGACCTGCGTCGCCTCTTGGGGATCGTGTCGCCGGATGTGCAGAGCGATCTCGCGGCCGGCGCGGAAGGCCGGGTCCTCTCCGGTCTAGAGGTAGTAGTCTCCGGATTCTTTGCGACCCGTGGAGTGCAGCCCCATCAGCACATATCGAAGGACATGTGGGATGCAGGCCATCGGGCGCTCGACTTACTGGAAGCGACTCACCTGGCAATAAAACCTGTGCCGGAGATGTCGACCGGGGAGGCTCGCCGGGTTCTGATCGCGCGTGCGCTGGTGCCCGACCCGCCGGCCCTCCTGTTGGATGAGCCGACGACCGGGCTGGACATGGTCGCGACCGCTCGCTTCCTCGGTACGCTGCAGCGGCTCGCGCAACGCGGCAAGACCATCATCTTCGTCACACATCACCTGCATGAAATTATTCCAGAGGTGCAACGGGTTGTATTGCTGCGAGCAGGCAAAGTGCATCTCGACGGCCCGAAAGCCGATGTCCTAACCGATGAGCATCTTTCAGGGGCATTTGGTGCGACCGTGCGGGTGGATTTCCACACGTCCGGGTTCTATTCGATGGTCGTTCCCGGGTGGGCGGAGCCGGTCCTACCGTAGCGGGGACTCGGTCGCCGGCATTTACGGTGAAGACGCGGCCGCTTTCTGATCTTGCACGTCGGCGGCGGAACGGTCGCTAATCGCGCGTTGGTAGGCTGTCATCCTGGCTATCACGTCATCGGTGGCGCGCTGCGCATCTGACGTCGGGTGGATCAGCGCATCGCTCAGTTGGATCCCATCCATGCGGCTCGGTTCAATACCCATCAGAGTGAGGGCGGTGGGAGCGATATCCATTAAACGGGCTGGAAAATCGAGCACGCCTCCGGCCTTGACCCCAGGCCCGGCTATCACCAGTGGAATGTGCTGTACACCCCAGGTCGGGCCGCTGTGATTCCCGTGCGGTGCGGTGGCACTCCCTTGCAAGCGATTTCGCACGACCATGTTTTCCACGAGAGTGAGGGTGATATCTGGCGCGAGCGGTCCGGCGCAGGTGGCCAGTAGGTACTGATGAGCTGCCTCGAGCGCCGGATCCACGGTTTGCCCGGTCGGCGCGACGGCGTGGTGGAGATATGCCCCGGTCTGCAACGTTTGATAGTGTGCGACGCGAGCATGAGGTAATGTATCTACCAGGCGCTGCGCCACGGCAGGAGCGGCTTCGGGGTTCCGCAACCAGATGAAGGCCGCACTTCCACCGGTGTGGAACAGGTAATCTCCGCCGGCGGCTCGGATCGTATCCTTGATGGTGGTGTCCTGAACCTGATATGTGTTCGGCACCATTCCATGGTCGCCCGTCACCACGAAAATCGTCTCATCCAACACTCCGCGATCCTTGTATGCCTTTATCAGGCGACCCAGTTGCTGGTCGACACCGGTTACTAGTTTCGACATGACGTCCGGCCGGGTGGGTCCGCCCGTGCTGTGCCCGTAGGTATCGCAGCCTGGAAGATTGATCATGAGCACGCGTGGGTCGAAGGCCCGGAGCGATTCGAGCGCCATGGTCATGGCGAGCTCGTCGAACTGGCCGTACTTGAGCGGCCACTTTCTGTGCAGCGCCTTGTTGGCCAGGAAGGCGGGCGGCGGCACATGGTGCGGTATGCCGACCGGCGTAATCGCAGCACCCTTTGGCATGCCGAAGAAGATATAGTCCGCTGCCGGACCACCCATCGCATCGGCGGCGTAGTACTTCTCGCTACTGAGCGCAACCACGCGCGCAGTCGGATCATGCGACTTCACTGCTTGAGGGATCGATGTGACATCGTGGGAACGCAATTGTTGTTCGAGCCGGCCTGCCAGCACCTCGTCGTACCAACCGCCGTAGACTTCCTGTTTGGTGGCGGCGTCGCGCCAGGAGAATCCCATGATGCCCTGTCGCGCCGGAGTGGCCCCGGTTGATATGGTGGCGTGGCTGGCAGGCGTCACGCTCTCGAGTTGCCCGACCCAGGCATTGGTAAAGGTCGACCCCCGTTGCATGAGGCGGGCTAGGTTGGGCATGGGAGCTAGAGATTGGTAGTCGAATCGAAAGGCATCCATGACTACCAGCACTAGACGCGGCGTGCGAGCCGGCATTTGCGTTTGATTCGATGCTGCCAGGACGTGCTTCACGGGCGCACCGAGCAGCGACTCGATGAACGCCATGCCCAGGCCCAGAGTCAACAGGCGGCGAACGAACGCAGAGCGGGAGAGGAGCCCTGAACGGTACGCGGCAATGACCGACTCCAGATCAGACATGGTGCTCCTGTTCGGGCGAAAAGCGGGATATGGACGCGACCGTATCCCGGTGAAGCATGTCTTCCCTATGAAGAGTGAAGCGACACGTTCACGGCCTCGATCGCAAGCGACCTCAGTTTATCTTGTAGACGATCGACGAGGCGCTGCAGTTCCGGATCCCCCTCACTATTGCACGATACATCGACCAGGGACCCGCCCACATTGACGTTGGCGTTGATGTGGTGCACGGACCCCACGCCCCGCGCGACGGTCTCGATTGTTACCTTGCGTACTTCGGACATGACTTCCTCCTCGCCGAGCCATCAACGGTCGGCGGTCCCGTATTTCCGGATACCGGTTCACGGACAGGCCAACCTTCACTCTTCCACCATAGTGGCGAGTGCTGAGATGGCCCTGAGAATGGGCGTATTCAGTAGCAATACGCACCTTTTCCGCCGTGATATACGGTATTTCCCGGATGCGCATTACCCATGCGAAGTGTAGGGTACGCATTGAGGCGACTTTTCAGTCGCCTCGTACGCCGCGCCAAACGCGAAGGGAGAACCGGTAATGGCATCGTTCGTTGGGGTCGTTCTGGTTGTGCTGCTGGGACTCGTGGTGTGGCTGGCGTCCAGGACAACCAAGCTCGAGGAGCATGTGCAACTCCTGGAAGGCGAAATACGTTTCACGAAGCAAAGACTCTTCCTCATAGAATCGGCCCCCGAGTCCGAGGCTCAGCCGAATGCCGAGCCTGTTTCCGCCGCTGTGCCGCTTCCACCACGACGAGCGCGAGTTGCTGCTCGCCCGCTCGTTTCCGAGATCCAGGCCATCGCCACTCCGGTGCTCGAAGAGATTGCGCCCAATTTCGGTGTTGCCACGTTTATGGCGGAGGATCTGGCCGCGGTGCCGAAGCGGCCGGGGCCGTCGTGGACGGAACGAGGCCTGGCACGCGCCCGCACCAGCGGGGAATGGGAAGCCCTCATCGGTGGCAACTGGCTCAATCGCATCGGGGCGCTGGCGCTCATGCTCGGCATCGCCTTCTTCCTCAAGTACGCCTTCGACAATAACTGGATCAAACAGGGCGCACAGGTGGGCATTGGCCTGACCATCGGTGTTGCGCTCCTGGCATTTGCGCGCCGCACACACGGCCAGGGCTACGCCGTGTTTGCTCAAGGACTCGTCGGGGCCGGCCTCGCTATCCTCTATCTCTCGGTCTACGCATCCTATAACTTCTACGGATTGGTGCAGCTTCCGGTGGCCTTCGCCGCTCTGGCCGTGGTGGTCGCGGTCGGCTTTTATGAATCCCTGTACTACGATTCGCTGGTGGTTGCGCTCCTGGCCTGGGGCGGAGGATTCCTCACCCCGTTCCTCCTCAGCTCTTCGACCGGCAGCCCGGCGGGGATCATTCTGTATGTCCTGCTGCTCGATGTTGGGATCATTGGCATCGTGCTCAAGAAGGACGCCTGGGTGGCGCTTGAAGGGCTCTCGCTGGGCGCTACCTACGCCGTGTACTTGACCTGGTTCGTGTCGTCGTATCAATCGAATCAACTACCGACTGCTGCAATCGCGCTCACCTTGTTCTGGATCGTGTTCTATGCGCTGGATGTCTGGCGGATCGGCCTCGGAGCAGCCACTTTCCGCGTTCTGCGCGAGCGAGTCGCGTCGGCCAACATTATCGCTTACTACGCCTGTATGTTCGCCCTTATCTTTCCCTCCCATCGGGTCATGATGGGATTCGTCAGCCTGGGAGTGGGAGCGGTATACCTCGCCACCATCCTTAGGGTCAGGCGCACGCTGCAAGACGGAGACCGGGCGGCGCTTCGTTTCACGCTTACGGCCTTGATCCTCCTCGTGGTTGCCACGGCGCTCGCCACCTCCGGATTTGTCACGGTGATTCTCTGGTCGCTAGAAGCAGCATGCTTGCTCTGGGTCGGGATCCACTGGAATGTACGGTTCATCTGGCAGCCTGCGCTGGCGGTGTACGGTCTTGCCGCCGGGTTGTTGCCGGCCACGGGCAGTGCCCTGTTCTATGACCCGGTCCGCGACTTCGTTCCGGTACTCAATCTTCGATTTCTGGCCTTCGCCACCCTGGCGGCCGCTCTGGCCGGCGGCACGTTCCTCGTAACGCGACTCCGAGACCCGCACGCGCAACGCATCTGGTCGTCCCTGCACTACGGATGGTGCGGCGTTTTTACCGTGCTGCTCACGGTCGAGACCAACGACATGTTTCGTCGTGCCATGGATGGATCCACCGGTGACGCCCTGACCTTTACCGGATATGCCAGATTTCTGGCAATCGCGGGAGTCTGGACTGTCTTTGCATTGCCACTCGTGTGGTTTGGACTCCGGCGGAGAGTTCTCCCGATACTCATCTCCGGTCTCAGTTGCTTGGTCCTCGGACTTGGTCTCGCCGCGGCGGTGGGGGCGGCTTACCAACCGGTCCAGGACTTCCGACCGATCCTGAACATTCGATTCGGTCTCCTGGTGCTCGTGATCGCAGCCCTCTTTACGCACTTGCGATGGTTGCGAGCCAGGGTGGATGTCTATCCCTGGATAGCGACCGTTCGAACTGTGTTGCAGGCGTCATTGATCCTGGTGGGCTTCGAGCTGCTTACCGCAGAAGTGAACGACTACTTCGGCCACGCCGCCGGCAGGCAGACGCAGACGACGCACGATGTCGGCCTTTTCATCGAGTTTGTGGCGCTCGGCATCATCTGGATGACGTATTCCCTCTTTCTGGTGTGGAACGGGGTGCGCAAGACGTCACAGACGCTCCTCGTGACAGGCCTCGGGTGCGCGGGCGTAGCTGTCGGCGCGGGCGCCTATTGCGGGTTCGCGGCACAGCCGGCCGATCGGTTGCCGCTGGTGCTTGGCACGCGGGCAGTGATGATCCCGCTGCTCATGATCGGGCTGTTCTTGCACATGCGTTGGATGAAGGACGCAACTCGTCTCTATCGCTGGCTCGACGGTGTGTTGGTTGCCTTCCAGGCGGCCATCGTTCTGCTTGGATTCGAGCTGGTAACGGGGGAAACACGCGACTTCTTTGACCATGTCGCTGCTTCGTCCACTCAGGCACTGCGGGATTCGACCAATCTACGCAATCTGGAGGAGCTCACTCTGTCCGCCTTGTGGCTGGTCTACGCGGCCGTGCTGATGGGAGTGGGAATATGGCGGCGTACGCGCTGGATGCGGTTTGGGTCCATTGGTCTGCTCGGTTTCATCATTGTGAAGATATTCGTCTACGACTTGTCGTTTCTGCAAGGGCCGTACCGCAGCATGTCGTTCGCCGGACTCGGGCTCATCTTGCTCGCCGTGTCGTATCTGTACAGTCGCTTCCATTTGTTGCTGCTGGAAGCCTAGTTGATGACGGCTCCAGCAGCGGGGAGCCGCGTCGGGGGAACCAACCTGGGAAGGAGTTACGCAGTGCTGCGCGACGCCGACCTACACCGCGGCTCCGGCCAGGAGACGAGCTTCAATTGCCTGGGCTGTGAGGATCGTGCCATGATGCCGTGGCGACAAACTCAGCTCACCACACGCAGGAAGTAGAAGGACAGCGGCACAACGATGATCAGACTATCGACTCGATCGAGCAGGCCGCCAAAGCCGGGGAGCCATGACCCGGCATCCTTGACCGCGAATTCGCGCTTGATGCTTGACTCCAGGAGATCGCCCCAGATTGCTCCCAGCGCCGTCACGACCGGGAGAAGGAGGACGAGCAACCAGCGCACGTGGCCGGGAAGCGCGAACGCCATGACTCCGATGCCGAGATACGCACCGAGCAAACTGCCAAGTGCGCCTGCCCAGGTCTTGTTGGGGCTGAGCCGCGGGGCCAACTTCCGCTTGCCGAATTGTTTACCCACGACAAAGGCTCCCACGTCGCTCAGCGCGGTGCCGAATCCAATGGCGAGCAGAATGCCGATACCTCCGGCAATGTACTTGTCGATCAACACGAAATGGGCCAGGAACCAGGCGATGTATCCCCACCCAAGCACCGCGAACGCCAGGTGACGCACGCTCAATTCCTGGCGGTCACCGCGCGGTAAGAGCAGCGGTTCGAGCGTGCCGGCAATGAGGAGCACTGGCGGGAAGGCGTGAAAGGCGTCCAGCGAGAGCAATGCGATAGGGGCAGGAAGCAGACCGGCGGTGAGAAGGATGCGCCGGTAGTCTGCCGGCAACCTGACCAGCGCCGAATACTCCCGGAGTCCTTGAAATATCAAGAAACTCACGAGGATCAGCGTCGTGATTTGGCCACAGAAGAGTGCCATGCTGAAAACCGGTGCAATGACTGCCCATACACGCCAACGGCGGAAGAGCGAACTGACGGCCAGTCGCGTGAGATCGAATCTGCTACCCACGAGGAGCATGAACAACGTGCAGGCGAGAAACGCCATGATGATGATGGCGGTGGGACGAAACAGCGAGTTATGGATGGGGTTGGAGATCAACATACGTGGCTCGGGCTCGAACGGCGATGGTGAGCACCAATCCGGCCAGCACGATGGCCAGGAAGATTGTGAAGACGCGAACCTGCGGCAATGCGAGTGCAATGACCGACGCGAAACTGAGAAAGATCATCCGATCTGCCTTGCCCATGATTCCACCGTACTGGCGTTTTCCTCCGGCGGCCTTCGACACGATGGAGAGATAACTGCAGAGCAACATCACGACGATGGTCACGGCGCCCAGGCGAGCGTCCGACCCGATCGCAAGAGATGCGCCGCCCAGGAGTGCGACATCCGCTAGGCGGTCGCAGCACTCATTGAGTACCTCTCCCCAGGGCCGCGCCAGACCCGTGTCTCGCGCCACCAGTCCATCGAGCGCGTTGAGCGCCGTGCGCCCGATGGCAATCACAGGAATAAACAGCAAAACCCAGCGCGACCATTGACTGCCCCAGAGCGCGATTCCACCCAACACCGAGAGCACCAATGCCCCGATCGTCAGGTAGTCCGGATGCACCCGACGGCGCACCAACGTTGCCTCGACGCCACCCAACGCCCGCTGGAATCTGGGCTTGATCTGGTAAATCCCCATGCGGCTACTACGCTCCCGACTCTGAGGGTACGGCTGAATAACTTCCACGCAGGGCACGCACGGCCTGCTCGAGACGGAATGCGACATCGCTATACGGCGTCGATGCACCGAAGCTCACCGGCGTGCCGAAGGTTACGGTTACCGGCCCCGATCGAGGCCACGTGCGCCCCTTGGGTAGAATGTCTCGCATCCCATCCAGGTAGACGGGAACGACGGTCACGTTTAGCTCAACGGCCAGGAGACCCACTCCCGGCTTGAACTCACCGATTTCCCCCGTTGTGGACCGAGTTCCCTCGGGATACAACAGAATTGACCAGTTCCCGTCTAGCAGAGCGGCGCAATGTTCCAGCGTGGGCCGAACGGCGGTTGTACGAGAGAAGGGAAAGGCGTTCAGTAGTAACGCCACGACCGACCCTACGAGCGGACGCGCAAAGAAGTAGTCGGCCGCCGCAGCCACGGCGAGGCGCCGGCGATAGCGCGCCGGCAGCGCGCTCAGCAGTACGACGCTGTCCAGGTGACTCGCGTGGTTGGCCACGAGCAGTACCGGTCCGTCAACACCGGCGAAATTTTCAGCTCCCGTGATGGCCGTGGGCGTGAGCCGCCTGAGCATTGCAAACGTCGCTGCCTGCAGGACGATGCGGGTGGCTCGCGCCACTCGTCCCCGGGGCCACGCCGGGAAGACGGGACGTTCGGCGCTCGACCCAGCCTCGATCAACTGCTCGAGTTGGCTCACCGTGGTCGTGGCGTCCACCCTCGACTCGTCCAGGTACACACCCACGTCCGCTTCGATCACAGCGAGTAACTCTACACGCGCGAGCGAGTCGAGCCCCAAGTCGCCGAGGGTGTCGTCCGACTTCGGAGCAGGCGTGCTATCTCCGGTCGCCTCCAATATTAGGCGCCAGATTGGAGAGAAGTGCGGATCCAATTCCGGCGACGATGGGCGCTTGTCGGATCGTGGGTCCGACCGATTCGTCACTCGGGCCAGGATGTCCTGACGTTTGATCTTCAAGGTATGGGTGCGAGGGAAGTCCGGCTCCGGCCAGAGCGTGAAGCCGGCGATGCGCTGGTGAGGCGCGAGGCCCGCGTTCGCTTCTTTGATCAGAGCATCCGGATCGCGCGGCGGCGAGGAACACAACAGGACCGCGTGTACTTCCTGGCCCTGTGGTCCAGGTAGTCCCATCACCACCGCGTCGTCCACCTCCGCAACGGTCACAAGCACCCGTTCCACGTCTTCCGGGTAGACGTTCTGTCCATTGGCGAGAACGATCAGATTTCTCTTTCTTCCTTTGAGGTAGAGGTGTCCAGTCTCATCGAGCGATCCGAGGTCGCCGGTGCGATACCATCCGTCCACGAAGTTCTGGGCGGTTTCCTCGGGATTATTCCAGTAACCAAGGGCCACGTTTGGTCCTGAAACCAGGACTTCGTCGTCCGGTTCCAGGCGCAGCGTGACACCGGGGATAGGTCTGCCGACAGCGCGAGGATCAGTGTCGGCGAGTGATGTGGCAGTGATCACCGGCGACGTCTCGGTTGCTCCATAACCCTGCACGATCGGTAAACCGAGCAAGTTCCAGCGACGGACAAGCTCGGGGTCAATCGCCGCGCCGCCCGAGACAAAGAACTCGAGGTTTCCTCCCAGTCTGCGATGCACGCTGCGAAAGAGGAGCCGTCGTGCGAGGCGCGGAAGATAGGGTGCCAGCGCATTCAGGCGTTGCCATCCTTTCTCTTTGCCGGATTTCCTCACCTGGCGTTCGATGGCATCCATGAAGAGTTGCAGGGCCTGCGGCACGGCCAGCACCGTAGTTATATGCTGTTCCGCAAATGCACGGAAGAGAATCGATGATTGTCGGCTGGCCGGATAAAAGACGCTGGCCCCTCGATTCAGGGGCAGCACCAATCCAACTGTCTGCTCGAACATATGGCTGAGCGGGAGAATTGAGAGCAGGCGGAAGTAGGGGAGATCAGGAATGACCTGCGCGACACCGGCTGCATTCGAAGTGATGTTGTGGTGCGTTAAAACCACTCCCTTGGGGGTGCCGGTGGTGCCCGAGGTGAACATTATCTCCGCGATATCGGAGGCACTGACCGTTTCGTTCCACGGTGCGACTGCCGACTTCAATCCCTGTGCCATGTCCTCCAGCGTGCAGGATGGAATGTGAGGGTCCCAGCCGTCGCGTGTGAGCGCGGACACGAGCGCGAATTTCGGCGCCGATTGCGCGATGACGTTGCGTACGAAGTCCGGGGAACTTCGAATGTCGAGCGGCACGCATACGGCCCCGACCCGTTCGAGCCCAAAAAACGCCGCAACCCACCACGGGTTGTTTGGGGCCCAGATGACGACCCGATCACCCTGGCCGATCCCGTGATCGTGCATCCACCACGCGACCCGGGTGGTCTGCGCCCACAGGTGTGAGTACGTCCAGACCTCTGTTCGGTACCGGGGTTTATGCAGGAGTGCCGGCCTGGAGTTGAACTGCGAACTCACGCGTTCAAGGAACTGGCCGAGCGTTTCCAATCAGCACTCCTCGTTGAGCATATAGCGTGCAGTCTCAGCCCACAGTCTATGGCCGGGGGCGTCTGAATACATCCGTGCTTTCGCGGATGCTTTCACGAGGCCTCGTTGGGATACATGCGTGTAGCAAGCCGCCACCAGATAGGAAAGAAAACCACCAAGTACATGGCCCCGAGGGGCACGGCGAGTACTTCAAGCCATCCTCTGAAGATTCGAGCCAGAAGTGCCGTGACAGCGGTCACCAAGCCCATGCGCAGCGCTCGGGCAGCTGTGAAGGCGAGCAGTGCCCGCCCGGCAGGTACGCCGCCGACTTGCGCGACGGGTGCCCACACCTTGAGACCGATGCCGCTCCATGGCTGCGCGAGAAGGGCGCGTGTTCCGGTGCGTCCGATTCGGACCTGCACTGCCAGGATCTGATCGGCACGCACGAACGGAACCTTCCTAAGGCCGCGCAGTGCTGCTTCGGGAGCAAAAAAGGACCACACTTGCCACGCCGTGGCACCGAGTGCCGATCCCAGGATCGTAGCCAGAAGAGGAATGTGCGGACGTCGCCGCTGAGCGGCGGACATGGGGAGCAAAAGGAAGTCGGGAATGACGGGCCAGATGGTCGATTCCGCCGCCGCCCACGTAAACATCAGTGCCGTCCCACCCCGTCCGGAGGCGAAACGCTCCCAATCGCCAAAGACTCGACGGGACAGGGCGGCCAAGGGAACGGTCGATTGAGGACCGATCTCTCCTGCCAAAGGTGAACTCCTCTTCGCTCGAGCGTCTGCCGCCACGGCACGGTGTGCGCTGTGTCTCCGACACGATGAGACACGTGAGGAGTATTAGATCACGTCCGATTGACAAATGGAAGTCATAGTCTCGGGCTGGTGACTACCGAGGCGAGTCGAGGTGCGCTTCGACACGGTCCTTGATCTCTGCAACACTCATCGCGCTGCGAGTCCATTCTGCATCGTCGAGCATCTGCTGTTGGCGGAGACGACTGAGGACCATTTCCAGCGTCTGGCAGGCATACAGCGCCTCGTAAGCGTCGCGGTAGGTATGAAGGCGGTCGATGCCGGAAGAAGTCATGGTGCGTATGTTCCCTTCGGGATGAGTCGTCGCGCGTACTGACAATCTACCGAGAAGTGCGCTCAGTGGCTATGGACTTTAGTCCCGGATCTGCGTTCACCAATGACCTCTGCCGCCGCGGCCCAACCTTGCCTATCTATGAAGCGAGTGACTACACTTACCATGAAACAGCGACCTCGGGGAGTGGCGCAGCCTGGTAGCGCACTTGCATGGGGTGCAAGGGGTCGCAGG
>DAINCT010000065.1:0-12796 GCA_036732245.1 Chloroflexota bacterium
CGACACTTTGACCATTGCCGCCAAAACACGCCCCGGAGCCTCATGTACCGTCGAGGTGATGTACCCCAGCCATCACGCTTCCCGCGCCCATTCCGTGGAGTCTCAAAAGACCGCCGGCCGGTCGGGAACAGTCTCTTGGACACTCGTCATTGGCACCGGTTCAAAAGGTGCAGGCACCGCCTCGGTTCGCTGTACGCTGAACGGCGCTTCGTCGTCGGGCTCTGCATCGTATCAGGTAGGGTAGAAACTCTCGGTTACAAGCCCACAACAGATGGCTGACGCCTTCCGTCTGACAGTCCCCCTCCATCAAACACTCTGGACCGCAGCAGCGAAACATGCACCGTTTGCCCCTGCCTCAGATTCAGGGATTTTGCCTCATCGCGCGTGACCTGCGCATGGATGCCCTGGCCACTCTCGCTGACCAACTCGACCCGAACTTCAAAGCCCAGATGGACCAGTCGGTCGATCACGGCGCGCTCGGTCGATGGCCCCGGATGGAGCAGGATCTCTACATCGTGCGGACGAATGAAGATGTCGCCGATCTTATTTACCTGGCCGATAAAGCTCATCACGAACTCACTGGCCGGATGGTCGTACAGGTCTTCCGGACTGCCTGCTTGCTCGATTCGGGCATGGTTCATGACCACTATCGAGTCCGCAACATCCATCGCCTCTTCCTGGTCGTGAGTGACCAATACTGTGGTTACCTGCACTTCGTCGTGCAAACGTCGTAGCCAGGCACGTAGTTCGGTGCGTACGCGTGCATCGAGCGCGCCGAACGGTTCGTCGAGCAACAGCACTTTCGGTTCGACCGCCAGCGCACGGGCCAATGCCATGCGCTGGCGCTGGCCGCCGGAAAGTTGTGATGGATATCGATGCGCAAACCCATCGAGCTGGACCAGATTGAGCAATTCGGTTACACGCTTCTGGGTGCGTGCCCTCGACCACTTCCGAATTTTCAGGCCAAACGCAACGTTGTCCCACACCGTCATGTGCTTGAACGCGGCGTAATGCTGAAAGACGAAGCCCACGCCTCGCTTCTGGGCCGGCAGCCTGGTGGCCTCTTCGTTCGAGATGCGAACGGTCCCGCTATCGGGCTCCTCCAATCCCGCGATGACACGCAGGAGAGTTGACTTGCCGCTGCCGCTGGGACCGAGGAGCGCCGTCAGCGACCCTGCGGGCACGTCCAGTGACACATTGTCCAGCGCGACATAGCCGCCGAAGCGCTTGGAGACGCCCGAGACGCTGATCGTCATAGTGCTTCCTTCTTTGGCTTCAACGCACCCATGACAGCAACGGTCAAGAGAGCAAGAACGGCCAGGGTGAGAGACGCAGTGTATGTCCCTGTTGTGTCGAACGCCTGGAATCGATCTTCGACGTATAGCGGGAGCGTTTCGGTCTGCCCGATTAATCGACCCGATACTACCGTCACCGCGCCGAACTCTCCGAGCGCACGCGCCGTGGTCAATACCACGCCGTACCCAACTCCCACCCGAATTGCGGGTAACGTGATGCGCCGGAACGTTTGAAGGGAAGACGCGCCCAGAGTAGCAGCCGCTTGTTCCTGCTCCGTTCCAATTTCATGAAGCACGGGCACCACCTCGCGTACGACAAAGGGCATCGAAATGAAGATCGTGGCCAACACCATGCCCGGCAAGGCGAAGATGATCTGCACGTTGTGCGCGAATAACCACGGACCAAACCACCCGAAGCGTCCGTACACCACCACCAGCGCCAGGCCCACGACGATGGGCGAGACTCCGAGCGGCAGATCGACCGCGGCGCTCAGCAGTGCTTTCCCCGGGAAGCGGTGCCGCACCAACACGAGTGCGCACATGACGCCGAAGATGGTGTTCGCGGGGACAGCGATGAGCGCGATGAGCACGGATAACCACAAGGCGTGCAGTGCATCCGAGGTGGTCAACGCATTCCAAACCGGCGCTAAACCCTGTTCGAAGGTGCGCCAGACGATCAAGCCAACCGGTAGGGCCAGCAGCATTCCCACGTAACCAAATGCGATGAATCGCAACGACCATCTAGCGATCATACCTGGTCCTCCAGCGCTCGATCAGCGTGATCCCCACGAGCACCGTGAGCGAGATTCCGAGCAGCAGCACCGAAATGGCGGCAGCGCCTGAGACGTTGTCGCTCTCGATCTGGCCGTAAATGTGAAACGACGCGACCTCGGTTTGAAATGGGATATTTCCCGAGATCAGAACAACCGCGCCAAACTCTCCCATGGCCCGAGCGAACCCGAGCCCGGCTCCCGAAAGGATGGCCGGGAGGAGATTGGGCAGCACAATTCGCCGAAAGATCGACAGGGGACCGGCGCCCAGCGAGGCAGCCGCGTCCTCCATATCGCGATCGAGCTCGAGCAGCACCGGTTGCACCGCCCGCACCACGAAGGGAAGCGTCACAAACAGTAGGGCCAGCATGACTCCGGCGCGCGTGTAGGCGGCATTGATGTGGAGCGGACTCTGTGGACCGTAGAGGGTCAGCAGCGTGAGGCCCGCCACGATCGTGGGAAGCGCGAACGGCAGATCGATCACCGAGTTGAGGACGCCGAGCCCCGGCGAAGAGTCACGTACCAGCACCCACGCGATGACGGTACCCGTCACGGCATTGATCGCCACTACGGCCAGCGACGCGAGGAAGGTGAAACGAATGGCGGCAACCGTGTCCGTTGCCGACACAGAGTCCTTGAAACCGCTCCACCCGCCTCCCGTGGATTTCCAAATAACGGCGGACAGTGGCAACAGAATCATGAGACTGAGGTAGCTCATCACTCCTCCGCGCACTATGAATCGGCCGCCAGGCAGAGCGGATGAGAATCCGGGACGCGCTCGAAGGGCGGACGCCGTTGCCACTACGGGCTAATCCCTTTCGCTCGTTCGATCTGTGCCATGATGCCGTTCGTGGGATTGAAGAATTGGTTTTGCACCTTCGACCAGCCACCCAGGTGGAACGATCGAATCGTGAAGAGCGTCTTCGGTTGCTTGAAGCGATACCCCTTCGCCACGGAAGCCACCACCGGGCGATACCCTTTCCCGGCGAACAGTTCCTGCCCTTTGGTCGTATACAGGAACTTCACGAATGCATTGGCTTCGTTGGCGTGGGTGGTGGTTTTCGTGACGGCGATCGGATTTTCGATCAGAATCGTCTGGGGAGGGATCACGTAATCGAGGCTCTGCCCTTTTTCTTGAGCCGTAATCGCTTCGTTTTCGTAGGCCAGCATGACGTCGCCTTTGCCACCCACAAAGGTTTGTAACTCGGCCCGGGCGCTGGTGTCCTGAACGGACACGTGCGAGAACAGCCGACCGAGATAGGCCTCGGCCTGCTTGGGTGATTCATGTTGGGCGAGCTGTGCCCCGTATGCCGCCATCACGTTCCAGCGGGCGCCGCCGGAGGTGAACGGGTTGGGGGTGATGACTTCGATCCCCGGTTTGAGCAGGTCGTTCCAGGTGTGAATGTGCTTGGGGTTGCCTTTCCGCACGGCGAACACCACCACAGAGTCGGTCACGAAACCGTGGTACTTCTTCTTGTACCAATTGGCGCTGACCAGACCCTTGGCGACCAACCGCCCGATATCCGGCTCGAGCGAAAAGGCGACGATATCCGCCGGAAGACCGTTACTGACGGCGATGCTTTGATCTCCCGACGCACCAAACGACGTCTGGAAGGTTACTCCTGCCCCCACTTTGGTCTTCTGGAAGGCGGGTATGAGCAACCCGTACGCCTCCTGGGGAGTCGAATAGGCGACCAGACTAAGCTTGACGCTGTCGTGCGGGAGCGCTGCGTGAGCGAAGTTGACCGGAACGAACAGCAGCAGGGTTATGAATATCGCTGCCCACCGTGCGAGTGGCACTGTCGTGAATTTCCCGAAAGACACATGAACCTCCATGCAAGCGTGGCATCATCAGTCGTTGCAAGTAACAGATGTTATTTCTATCCATTGTGATGATGCGTGTCGATCGTGTCAAACGAGAACAACGGCGCGCGATCGCCGGACCCGACGTGCAGTTCTTTCACCTACCGTTGTTGCAGAGAGACCGGGTTCCATGAGCACGCCGGCGACGGAGTCTCCCGTGCCGCTGCGCGGCACGACGCCCGATGCAAACGGTGAGGATAGCTTGACATTGGTCGGTTATACGTAGGGATCGCCCGGTGCGGCGATCCGCCCTGGCCTCTCCATGCGCCACCGGGCAGGTCGGCACGCAGGCCTGCCCGGTGGCGCTACGACGGGTAGCGTGCGTGAGGCAGAACGTTCACCCAGATTCGTTGCTCGGCCAGAGAGTCGGACATCCGCGGCTTACAGTGGATACTCGTCTGGCACGCCCTCCGGCGTTGACGACCGGCCACTCAACCGTTCGAATACGTCGTCCCGATGAGTCTCCGCCGGATCTACCCGACTGGAAGCCGTGTTGGCGAAGCGCTCGAAAGCCTCCTCGCACTTCGCCAGAATGTCTCGAACGCGATGGGCGTCAGGTGCTCCAAAATAATCGCGGGCCATGATCTGCTCGTGCCATCGTCGCAAGCGTCCAAGCTCGCTATCCAGATTATCGACGTCCGGGAAGCCGAAGTCGTCGGCGTCGACCTGGTGCAAGACGTCGCGCAGAAAGCGCACACAGGCGTGGTAGAGCTCGCGGTACTCCTCCAGTCGCTCTTCCTGGAACCGTGCGACCAGGGCCCTGGATCGCACATCGGAAAACTGCGGGGAGGGCAACAAATCGACCGATCCCTCGTACTCCTCGATGCGATCGGCGACGAGACGAATCTGTTCCTCCAGATGCGGTAGCCGTGGCAAGACTGCAACGCCATCTCGTAAGTAGACCGCGCCGGCTTTCTTTAGCTCGCGCCACACATAGGCCCGCTTCCGCGTCGGTTGAGACGGAAGCGTGTAAATGAGCAACAACCAGTCACTCGCTTTACCGTTCACGTCCCCACCTATTGCGCCACCATGTGACCGATTCTACCAATCCACCTCTCATCGGCGATGCCCTGTCGGACAGCCATGTATGGATTTCCCGCACTGTAGCAGGAAAACGCTGCCTCGCATGGTATTCTGACATCGCGCCTTTTCGCGTACCACCAAAAGGAGACCACGATGCTTCGAAGGTTTATCAAACCAGCGCTACGCGTATTCCTTCCCGCCGTCATTCTGTCAGGCGGCATCGCCACCCCGTTCGGATCGGGATCGGCGCGCGCCTCCGTCGGGCCAAAGCTAACCGTCCGCTGCTTCGATACCAAGATCCGCAACCAGATCTCATGTTGGACCTGGGGCAATAGTTTCGCCGGGGCGGAGTCGGTACACCTCACCTATAACGTCTCTTTTCTGACCATGCCCAAGGTGAACGGCCGGCGCCCGGGTGCGACTTTCAAGCGGACCGTGAAAACGAATGGAGTCGGCACGTTCACGCGGACGCCCAAGATCACTTTCATGACCGTCAGAAAACACAATACTTTTAGAGTCGGCGTCAACGCGGTGGGCGCTCAACAGGACAAAGCAACGACCTCACTGGCTGCCATCGGCACGTAGTCGCACTTCGGCACGGCGCGAGGTGGGAGCTGCACTCAGCACCGGCCGCCTAGAAAGAGACCGACCCGCCGAGTTCTTTCGACCGGTGCTATTCCGTGAATTGGCACCGTGATTTCGCGAATCGGTCGCCGTTGTAAGCCGATTCAGGCCATGCACGCCATGTGCGTAGACACATTGCCTAGCCCGGGGCATAAACCTCAGTATCTATTGTCCACGCACACGGGCCGTTTTTCATTGGTAGCCTGAGGGACCTCAACGGTGCCTCGGGTTTCCATGCGCTGAAGTTTCGGCGTCACGCCAGCCCGGGTGCCTACTCTCTCTCTCGCCACGACGGTTGGAGCCATGGTGCAATCCCACGTACTACCGCCTTCCCTCTATGATGCTGCTCTGGAGCGTGCTTCGTGCGGTCTTGGGCTAGTTGCCCGCGTGGACGGGCGGCACTCTCACGAGATCGTCGAGCAGGCTCTGGACGTGCTCACGAATATGGCACACCGGGGAGCGAGTGGGAGTGATCCTCAAACCGGAGACGGGGCCGGGATCCTGCTACAAATTCCCGACGCCTTCCTGCGCAAAGCGTGCGACCAACTGGGTTTCGAGCTTCCCTCCGCCGGTGGCTACGCCGTCGGCATGCTCTTCCTCTCGAACGACCCGGACGTGCGGGGGGCGTGCGAACTGGAGTTAGAGCGGATCGCGGGTGAAGAAGGTCAGCCGGTACTTGGCTGGCGCGACGTGCCGGTCTGCCCCGATGCCATTGGGATAGACGCACAGGCGGTCGCCCCCACTATTCGCCAGGTGTTCATCGCACGGCATGCGCGCAGTGAAGGCGACTTTGCCCGTGACCTCTACCACATTCGTCGTCGGCTGCACTGGACGGTACGCGAGCAATTCGGTCATGAAAACGGCTGTTATGTCGTCAGTCTCTCCGCGCGGACAATCGTCTATAAGGGGCTGTTCAGGGGTCCGCAGGTCGCAGCCTTCTATCCGGATCTGAAGGAACGTGATCTGACCAGTGCGCTGGCACTGGTCCATTCCCGATTCAGCACCAATACGCTTGGCAGCTGGGAACTCGCTCACCCCTATCGTTATGTCGCGCATAACGGGGAAATCAATACCGTACGCGGGAATATCAACTGGATGCGCGCGCGCGAAGGGGAATTGCAGGCCACCCTTTTCAAACCCGGCACCGATCATCTTGGGCCAATCGTCCAGCCGGGCGGCAGCGATTCGGCGGCATTCGATAACGCGCTGGAATTCCTCGTGCTGGCCGGCCGATCGCTTCCTCACGCCGTGATGACCATGGTACCCGAAGCATGGGAGAACGACGAGGGGATGGACGACCAGCGACGCGCATTCTACTCGTACAACAGTTCACTGATGCCCCCGTGGGATGGACCGGCGGGTCTGGCATTTTCCGACGGCACGGTAGTCGGCGCGGCACTGGATCGAAACGGTCTCCGGCCAGCTCGCTACTCGATCACACGCGACGGGCTGGTGGTGCTGGCGTCCGAGGAAGGCGCGCTGCGCCTGCCGGCGGAGGATGTGGTGTCCCGCTGGCGCCTACGACCGGGGCAGATGCTGTTGGTCGATACCGCGAAGGGGAAAATACTCGGCGATGATGACGCCAAGAATGCCGTGGTTCGACGGCATCCGTATCGCCGCTGGATTAGCGCCGGCACGGTTCGCCTGACGGATATCCCCGAGCAGGCCGCACCAGCAGAGGAGCCGGCCGCGCTCAGGGAGCAGCAGCAGGCGTTTGGCTACACCCTCGAAGACCTGAAGATCGTACTTACTCCCATGGCGGCGCAGGGCAAGGAAATGGACAGCTCCATGGGGACGGACACCCCGCTGGCAGTGCTTTCGGATCGTCCGCAACTCCTCTACTCCTACTTTCAACAGCTATTCGCGCAGGTGACCAACCCGCCGATCGATCCACTCCGCGAGTCGCTGGTTATGTCACTGCAAATGAGTCTCGGTCCGGGCGGAAATTTGCTCGACGAGGGGGCGAACACGTGCCGGCGCATCCTGTTGGATCACCCGATTCTGCAGAACCATGAGCTGGAACGTATCCGTTCGCTGCAAAGCGATCCGTTCAAAACGGAGACTATTTCGGTCCTGTTTGCCGCGCACGAGGGATGGGGCACTGATGCGCTCGAGGCAGCGGTCGCAGCCGTATGCGCTGAAGCTGAGCGGGCCGTGCGGGCCGGAATCACGATTCTGATTCTCAGCGACCGCGGCGTTGATGCGAATCACGTCCCGATCCCAATGTTGCTTGCTACGGCCGCGGTACACCATCATCTGGTTCGCGCCGGACTCCGCACGCGCACAGGGTTGGTGGTCGAGACCGGCGAAGCACGTGAGGTTCACCACATGGCACTGTTGGTTGGCTACGGAGCCGCGGCGATCAATCCGTACCTCGCCCTCCAAACGGTGAAAGAACTGGCGCACGCCGGACAAATCGTGGGAACCGCCGACTCGCAGGCGGCAGAGAACTACAGCCACGCGCTTCAACTTGGATTACTCAAAGTCATCTCGAAAATGGGTATCTCGACGCTTATTTCCTATTGCGGGGCCCAGATCTTCGAGGCGCTAGGCCTGCATCCGGATCTGATCGAGCGCTACTTCACGGGCACAGCGTCTCGGATCGGCGGCATCGACCTGCATCAAATTGCCCGAGAGACCTTGGCTCGACACGCCTCTGCTTATTCGCCTCTGGCACCGGCCGACCTTCCCATCGGTGGAGATGTGCAAATGCGGCCACAGGGAGAATTCCACCAGTGGAACCCAGAGAGTATCACGGCGCTGCAGCGTGCAGTCCGTACGGGAAGTTTCCATTCCTTCCGCGAGTACTCGGCACACTTCGATGGCGAAAGCGCCCGATTGGCGACGCTCCGTGGGCTGTTCCAGCTCGCGCCCGATCCCATCGACCTGGATGAGGTCGAGCCGGCGGTGGAGATCGTGAAGCGATTCTCCACCGGCGCAATGTCCTTCGGCTCCATCTCGAAGGAAGCCCACGAAACACTGGCCATCGCCATGAACCGCATCGGCGGCAAGAGCAATACGGGAGAAGGCGGCGAGGAGCCGGAGCGATTTATCCCGGATGCGGACGGCACGTCACGGCGCAGCGCGATCAAGCAGGTGGCCTCGGCCCGCTTCGGCGTGACGGCGCATTACCTGGTCAATGCCGATATGCTCCAGATCAAGATGGCACAGGGCTCGAAACCGGGTGAAGGCGGCCAACTGCCGGGACACAAAGTGAGCGAGGATATCGCACGCGTCCGTCACTCTACGCCTGGGGTCGGGCTGATCTCTCCGCCTCCCCATCACGACATTTATTCCATCGAAGACCTCTCGCAGTTGATACACGACCTCAAGAGCGTGAACTCGGGAGCAGACGTCAGCGTGAAGCTCGTGTCTGAAGTGGGTGTCGGCACGATCGCGGCGGGCGTGGTCAAGGCAAAAGCAGACCACATTACGATCGCCGGTCACGATGGCGGCACCGGCGCCTCACCACTCTCGTCGATCAAACACGCCGGCCTTCCGTGGGAACTCGGGCTGGCGGAGACGCAACAAGTGCTAGTCCGAAACAATCTGCGTGGGCGGGTCAGGCTACAGGCGGATGGGCATCTCAAGACCGGTCGGGACGTGGTCGTGGCGGCGCTGTTGGGCGCGGACGAATTCGCCTTTTCCACGGCACCACTGGTGGCGGCCGGCTGCATCATGATGCGTGCCTGTCATCTCAACACCTGCCCGGTGGGTATTGCGACCCAGGATCCGCTCCTCCGTCAAAAATTCGCGGGGAAGCCGGAGCATGTCGTCAACTACTTTTTCTCGCTGGCCGAGGA
Organism: Chloroflexota bacterium; assembly: GCA_036732245.1. GTDB lineage: Bacteria > Chloroflexota > UBA5177 > UBA5177 > UBA5177 > JANWJD01. The sequence goes on from DAINCT010000065.1 coordinate 9,379, forward strand.
GGTTCGTGTGCTTATGGCCCGCCTCGGATTCCGACGCTTCGACGAGATGGTGGGGCGCGTGGACAAGATCGAAACCCGGCGTGCGATCGAACACTGGAAGGCGAAGAACGTCGATCTATCGGCCCTGCTCTACATGCCCAGTGCCACCAAGCGCACGGTTCTCAATAACCAGGAGCGGCAAGATCACGCACTCGAAGGCTCGCTCGATGCCGACCTGGTGGAACCGGCTGCTCCCGCCCTGGAACGTAAATCCGGGGTGCGGATCGAGCGGACGATTCTCAATACCGATCGTACCGTGGGTGCGATGCTGTCGGGGGAAATCGTCCGGCGATATGGCCCGGAAGGCCTGCCCGACGATACCGTGCATGTCGCGTTATCCGGCACGGCGGGCCAGAGCTTTGGCGCCTGGGCAGCACATGGGCTGACGCTGGAGCTGGAAGGTGAAACCAACGATTATGCCGGCAAGGGACTGTCTGGGGCGCGCTTGATCGTTGCCCCGCCGGCTAACGCCGGATACGATCCGGAACGCTCTATCGTGACCGGCAATGTCGCGCTGTACGGGGCAACGAGTGGCGAGGCATATTTCCGGGGTGTGGCGGGCGAACGGTTCGCAGTGCGCAATAGCGGCGCCCAGGCGGTGGTCGAGGGTGTGGGCGACCATGGGTGCGAGTACATGACCGGTGGGGTGGTGGTCGTACTTGGTCTCACGGGCCGAAACTTCGCCGCCGGCATGAGCGGCGGGTGCGCATTCGTGCTCGACCTCTGGGGACGCTTCCAATCTGCCTGCAACACCGATATGGTGGCGCTTGAGACGGTGGAGGCCGGCGACGACATCGCGCTGTTGCGTCGCCTGCTCAAACGACACGTCGACTACACCGGAAGCGATATCGCGCAACGTGTGCTGACGAACTGGGCTGAATACCTTCCGCGCTTCGTCAAGGTCATGCCGCACGATCTGCGGCGGGTCCTGGCGGCGCGGGTCGAGGAACCGGCATTTGAGGCCGGCGCACGGGCGGTTTAGGATGGCCGATCCGCAAGGGTTCATGAAGGTACGACGACGGTCACCCCCCAGGCGACCGGTGGTGGAACGCATTCACGACTACAACCATGTGTACGAACGACCGGCGTTACCCGAGCTTCGGATGCAGGCGTCACGCTGCATGGATTGTGGGGTACCGTTCTGCACCACAGGCTGCCCCCTGGGCAACCTGATTCCCGACTGGAATGACCTGGTCCACCGCGATCAGTGGCAGAGCGCGATCGAGCGATTGCATCGAACCAACAATTTTCCCGAGTTCACGGGCCTACTGTGTCCGGCGCCCTGTGAAGCGGCGTGTGTGCTCGCCATCAACGACGATGCCGTCACCATCAAGGATGTCGAACTCGAGATCATTAATCGGGCATTCGACGAAGGATGGGTGACCGCCCAGCCGCCACCGCTACGCACCGGCAAGCGAATCGCCGTAGTGGGCAGCGGGCCGGCCGGACTGGCCGCGGCGCAGGAGTTGAATCGACGCGGCCACTGGGTTACAGTCTTCGAACGAGACGACAAACTCGGTGGACTACTACGCTACGGAATCCCCGACTACAAGATTGAGAAATGGGTCGTGGATCGGCGGCTGGATCTCTTACGCGACGAGGGCATTGAGCTCGTGCCCAACGCGTACGTCGGTGAGAATCCGACGGCTGACGAGTTAATGAGTTCGTTCGACTCGGTCCTGCTGGCGGTCGGCGCGTTGCAGGGACGCGAGCTGCCGGTCACGGGACGCGACCTGGACGGCATCCACCCCGCGATGGAGTACCTGACGCAGCAGAACCGGCGCGTGGCGGGTGAATCGATCGATCCGCAGGCAGAGATTACGGCCCGAGGCAAACGCGTGGTAATTCTGGGTGGTGGTGATACCAGCGCCGACTGCCTGGGCAACGCTCACCGTGAGGGCGCAACGTCCGTTCAGGTGCTGACGCACGGGCCACAGCCTCCCGACACGGCACATCCCCTGGCGTGGCCGGATTGGCCGTTCATCTTGCGCTCACATCCGGCGCACGAAGAGGGTGGTGAACGTCGCTGGGCCGTTCGGATTGAGGGCTTCACCGGTAAAGACGGTCGAGTACAGCAGATGCACGCGATTGAAGTGCAGCGCCTGCCCAACGGCACCACCCAGTCGGTTCCAGGAACCGAACACGTGGTCGAGGCGGACCTCGTGCTGCTCGCTATCGGCTTCGCGGGTCCGGTGCGAGATCGATTGCATGAGGATCTTGGGCTCGAGTACGAACGGCATGGAGCCATAGGGGCAGACGATCAGTTCCGCACCTCAGTACCCAAGGTTTACGTGGCAGGAGACGCCAAGCGCGGCGCCTCGCTCATCGTCTGGGCGATACAGGAGGGCCGCACAGCCGCTCAGGAGATCGACCGCGCCCTGGCCGTATCCGCGGACTCCGAAGCGAGAGCCCGAGCGTCGTAGCCAGAAAAGTTGGAAGGGAGGCGCACCAGCCTTCCGTCCGGGCCGTTGCCGGCCCGAGGCAGACCGTCACGCCATCCCTCCCTCCGGCGACTCTGGGGGAGAACGCCTCTTCACACGCTAGCGGAGAATTTAGTTGACGTCTATTCTCCGAAAGAGGAATTCCGGCCTCCGGTGTGAGTAGTACGTGGAGCGAGAAATCGACTGTCCGCAAGGAAGTCGGTCTACTACACTTGGTGGCTGATAACGAGAGGGGAGTGACGACAGGGTGGCGAGACATCGAGGTGAGACGCGTCGTGCGGTCGTCACCGGACTCGGAATCGTCAGTCCGATCGGACTCACGGTTGACGAGTTCTGGGCGAATCTCACGGCAGGAGTGTCTGGTATTGACTTTATTACAAGCTTCGATGCGACCTCGCAGGGCGTGAAGATAGCGGGCGAAGTCAGAGGATTCGAGCCGGGTGCGTATATGCCCCCCAAAGAAGCGCGGCGTATGGCGCGCTTCTCGCAGTTTGCGGTGGCCGTGGCCCGGATGGCAACGCAGGACGCCTGTCTCGAAGTCACCGAGGAGAACGCCGAAGCAATCGCCGTGGTGATGAACACCGGGAGCGGCGGTGTGACGACCGTGGCGAGCGAAGAGGATGTACTGACGGCGAGAGGGCCGGGGCGCGTCTCGCCCTTTTTCGTTCCGCTCATGTCGCCCAACATGGCCTCGGCCCAACCGTCGCTGCAGCTTGGCCTGCGCGGCCCAAGTGTCTCATCGGTGGCGGCGTGCGCGGCCGGCAGCATGGCCATGGTCGAGGCACTCCGGCTCATTCGGTCGGGCGACGCCGAGGTCGTCATTGCGGGAGGCACCGAGGCGTGCATTCACCCACTTGCCATTTCCGGTTTCGACAATATGCGAGCCCTTTCTCGCCGCAACGGTGATCCCAGCGCGGCTTCACGACCTTTCGATCGGG
>DAINCT010000066.1:0-12632 GCA_036732245.1 Chloroflexota bacterium
CGCTGGCCGAGTCCGCTGGAGTTCCGGTCGGGCTCTCGCTGCTGGCCGGGTACGGTCGGGATGGGTTTCTGCTGGATGTGATGACGGACATAGTCAAAGGATTGAACGATTCTGGGTAGAAAACGTATCTGTAGCGTGGCTGAAGAGTTTCGGGTTGTAAGTCGCCCCTGGAGGCGGCGGGACACTGCGGCTTCGCCGCGGTTCCGCCCTACCGAAGCCCGATCGTGGCGAATCCTTCCCTAATGTAGCCTTGCCCTTGTGAGCAACCCGCGTCAGCGGCTCGATGCAACATCGTCCACAGCGACCAGCCTGCCGACAAACGCGGCGGGGTTGCCACCCACAAAGGCCGACGCTACAGTTCGGGGCCAGGAACGAGTTGTCGGGCCATGCGCTGCACGATCTGAATGGCCGTCAGGGCTGCCAGTGCGACGATCAAAAGCACGGTGGGCAAGACATTGGGAGACGAGGCGCCGATAAGTTTGCCGACGAGCGGAGGAAAGGCGGCGCCACCCGATAGAGCGGCGAGCAGGACGAAAGAGGCGGCGCTCCGCACCTGGGGAAAGGTGCGCTGCACCCACACAAACAGGACGGGGAAGATCGGTGCCAGCAGGAAACCGGTGAGCGTATAGGCCGCGGGAACCAAGCCCGAACGATGGGCCAGTACCATGACGACAATCACCGCCAGGAGCTGCACCGTGAGAAGGCGGTGCGGAGCGAAGCGTTGAGTCACCGGCGCCAGTATGATCCGGCCCAGGGTGAGCGCCCCCCAGAAGAGGGCGGTAATATTGGCCGCCGCCGCTCCCGAGAAGCCGTTGAATTTGAGTTGCGTCGCGGCCCAACCGCCGATATCGGCCTCCAGTCCGTCGTACAGCAGGAAGATGAGCAGGAACACTGCCAGTACCGATACGACGCGCCGGCCTTGCGGCCAGAAGACTCCCGTCCCCGAACTCGTGCCCTGCGGCATCCTCAAAGCGGGTAGTACCAGGAGTATGGCCACTCCCCCGGCGGTTAGAAAGACGGCGCGAAAGCTATTCCCCGGCGCTACCGCGACGCCGACTGGTCCCAGCACCGCTCCCGCACCGTACGCCGCGTTCAATAGATTGACCATGGCGGTACTGCGCCGACCAAACCCCGTGGCGAACACTGTGTTGAGCGCCACGATGAGCGCTCCGGAGCCGAAGCCGATGGCCAGCGCGGCGAGCAGTGCCATCGGCCAATTGACGGCCAGACCCAGCACACCGCAGCCGGCAACCACCGATGCCATGGCGATACCCAGGCGCCAGGGGGTTGAAACGTATCGGCCGGACGCGCCAAAAGCGATCACCCCGAGCCCCGCCCCCCAGAACTGCGCGCTCAGCAGCAAGCCGGCAACCGGCGCACTGAGATGGAAGTCCGTGCGGAGCGATGGAATACTCGGTCCGTACATCGCCTGCAGCGCACCGAGCAACATGAAAATGGCGAAGCCCGCAGCGGCCTCGTATCGTGTCAACCGCAGGACGGACCCACCCGCTACCCCATCGTCGGCGGCCGATCCCGAGCCGTGCGCGCCGGGCGACGCGGCGGGCGATGCTCTCACCAGGTGAGGACGGGACATGAAGTGGTCTCCAGACTCGTTGGGATCGGGCAGCGCGCCATGTGAGGCGCGAATGTGCAGCATACGATTAGAATCCAGCACAAACATGCAGACTCGTGCAATACTATAACCATACATGAGTAAACGCGCAGGATCAAGGTGCCACTGGTGCTGACCGAAGAGCGACGGCGACACATCGTGGAACGTCTGCGGCGCGATGGGAAGATCGTCGCGTCCGATCTGAGTGCGGACCTCGACGTCTCGGAGGACACGATCCGTCGGGACTTGCGCGAGTTGGCTGGAGCCGGTCTCCTGCAGCGGGTCCATGGAGGTGCTCTACCCCGGACTCCGTCGAATCCCAGCTACACGGTGCGCACGGGTGAGTCGCCGCGCGCGAAGGATGCCATCGCGCAAGCAGCTTCACGGCTGGTGCGGCCCGGCCAGGTGATACTGATCGATGCCGGCACCACGACGCTTCAGGTTGCCCACCATCTGCCGGCCGATTTGCGTGCCACGGTCGTGACGAACAGCCCTCCCGTGGCTATCGCGTTGGCGGCGCACGAAATGGTCGACGTAATCGTGGTCGGCGGCCAGCTCTATAAGGAATCGCTGGCGAACGTCGGAGCAGCCACGATTGAGGCGCTCGGGCGCGTCCGCACCGACATCTGCTTCCTCGGCGTCGCAGGCTTGCACCCCGACGCCGGCATCAGCGTGCTGGTCTATGAGGAAGCGTATGTAAAGCGCGCCATGGTGGATGGGGCCGGAGAGGTCGTGGCCCTCGCCTCCGCCGAGAAGCTCGGCACCGCGGCCCCCTATGTCGTGGGCTCGCTCGACCTCTTGACCCAGATCGTCACTGAACGGTCGACTCCTGACGTCGTATTGGAACCGTACCGTGCACGTGGACTGTCAATCGTTCTGGCGTGAGGCTGTCGCCAGTTCGGGTGTATCGCCCAGTTCCATCCCGCGCTCCTTGAGCAGCGCGCGCACGTAAGAGACATCCTTCGGTGGGATGGTAGCCAGCACCGGATTCCCCGGTACAGCCTGCAGGTGTGGGCGTAGATCGGCGTCCTCGAGCAGACCTCGCATGATTTCCTCGTTTTCCACCTGTAACAGCGCGACCTGGGCGATCGCGCCGCGCCCCCATTCCTTTGCCCAGCGCCGCACCAAGGCTCTAACTTCCTCCGGCAGTGGGCCGGCGTGCAGGCGCTCAAGAGTGGTTATGATCTCCTCAGCCGTCCGAGAGCTGTGATCGCGCGCGGTGTCCACCGCCCGACGCAAACTCGCAGGTGTGATGCGCACAGAGCCGTCGGCCTCCTCGTCCGCAAACGGACGGAGCGCAGCTCGCACGTACATGCTGGCGACCGGCTGAAGGAAGGTGACCCGTCCTTCGGCATCTATCCGCAAGCAGGCTCCCCGCAGGGCATCGTTTCCTTCGGTAAGCGCGGGAAGGGGATGTGCCGGTTTTGCGACGAGCTGTTGCCGCACGGTTTCCAGGTTCGCCACCGGGACTAATACCACTGTGCCGCTCACGCGTTCCCCCAGCAGCGGGGCCACTTCCGGATCCGCGAATAGCCCATCGAGGATGCGCTCATCACCGGCCTGCAGCGCGGCGACACCGGGACGGACCACCACGCGCTGGTGGCCGGCTCCCCACTCCTCCAGCGAGCGACGAACGTTTTGGGGAAGCGGGGTCGCTCCCACCCGATCGAGGAACCCAATCACGTCGCCGATTTCCATGCCGCTGCGTTGTGCGTCGTAGATGGCGGCACGGGTCAGATAGTACTCAACTACCTGCTCGGCTCGCACGCGTTGCGCGATGCGGTCGAGGGTATAGAGGATGTCCTCGCCGGTCGGCTCGAAGGCGAGCACCTGGAAGTTGGGCTGGACCACGACATTCGGTCGGGTTGGGGTCGAGGCAGGCACCTCGCCCCGCAGCAGACGGCTCCCGGTCTCGGTCAGCCGAAAGACCGATGGAGCTTCATCGTCCATGGATCCAAGATCGAGCACACCCAACCAGTGAAGCGCTTCCACCACGCCGCGGATAAATCCGCCCTCGATCCGGTCCCAGTCAATCGATTCCCCTGCATCCTTTGCATTGAAACTGAGTCCGAGTGAGTTGCTGCCCCAATACGGCTCCGGGTCGGAATAATACGAACTGCCGTAGTAGTAGTGGCTGTACTGCCAGTTCCGCTCCACCAGAAACTCGAAAGCTCGGCGGCGAATACGATCCACCAGATGTGCGATCTCGATCCACTGATCGGTCGGAAGCTCACCCACCTCATCCACCACGGTCTTGCGCGCCGCCACGATCTTGGGGCCGGTCATGTTCGCGCGGGGCGAGATCGAGACGTCTTGGATCCGAGACAGCTCTGACCATCGTTTAGTTCGCAGGTACGCATCGAATAGTCGCCGCTGTCTGAGCCCGGGAGCCTTGGTCAGAAAGCTCAGCACATCGTCTCCGGCCGTCAGGCCACGCGTACCTTCATGCACCAACTGCAGATCTTCAACCAGGGCGCGTAGCAGCGGCAGCCGCCCCAGATCCCACTCGGATCGCACCTGTGCCGCACCCTCGGGACGACGAAACAGCCCATCAAGACGGATCAGGTGTCGTTTCGGTATCTGGCCGCGCGTCGAGAGCGGAACCGGCTCATCACGCACGGCCGCCACCAGTAGGTAGAGATCGCGCAGTAAGACGTCTCGGTCGGCAAGATCATCCGCGGTGGGTGATGGTGAGATCTCAACCGCGTGGATGGGAACCGGGATATGCTGCATCACGCCCTGTGGGATATACAGATATTGACCGAGATTACCGAGTTCGACCTGCTGCCGATATGGACCGACATTGACCGCGAAGAGGAGACCACGCACACCCAAACGGGCCACGATGTCCTCGAATCGGCCCCTGGTTTTGTTCGTCACCGTCGGATCAGCGTTCACCCGATCGAGGTCGGGCGAGTCGATCGCTCCCTCCGACCCCAATTGATGGCGCAACGACGCCGTCAGAACTTCGCCTTCCAGCAGCACCGCCCGATCCAGCAAGTCGCGCTCGCTCGGAGTCAGTTCAGCGAGTAGGTTTGCAATCGTATCGGCATCGTAGAGCGTCCGCGCCAGTAACTGAACCAGCTTGCCTTTGGTTTTGCCCTTGGTCTCAATACCCCGCGCCACGGCAGCCGCCTCCAGCGAGGCGAGACTGTATGGTCTCAGGAGTTCTTCGGCCGATATCTTACGGTTGATACGAGCCATTACACCTCCTCCACGACCCGCGGCGTATACCCAAGCCGCTCCATTTCTCCCAACAGCGGGCGTATCGCAACCGGATCGATCGCGACCAGCCGCGGCGTGACGACTTCAACGACCACATTCCTCAAGGAAGACGTGGCCAGAAGTTCCTGCAGAAGAATATCGTCGCCGAGCTCGATCAGCGTGAGATCGTCGTAGAGGCGAACGTTTCCGTAATCCTTCCACCAGGCGTCGATCACGGTACGTACGTCCACTGGCATGCTCCCGAGGGCGCGCTCCGCCAGGACGCGGAGCAGATCAGGACCGGTGACACCTCCGTCGAACGCATCTTGTGCCCGCTGCCGGCCAAGACGATAGCGCAGCCCAGCGGGGGATATGTCCGCCAGGTCTGCTATCTCGAGCAGGAGGATATGGAGTGGCAGGTCGGAGTATCCGGCCGGCACCAGAACCTCGGGCGCGCCAGTCGAGGGATCGACACCGAGGGAGAGCGAGGGACCGGAAGATGGGACGACCTCCTCGGGACGCTCTTGGAGCAGTACGGCAACCTCCGGTCGTGGGCGGAAGCTCAGGGTGTCGTCGGATTGCCGGCTGGTCTCCACCAGACCAAGCCAGGTTAGGGGGCCAAGCAACATCGACTGAATAAGTGGCTCCCAGATCTCCTGCCACCCCGCACGATCTTCGAGATTCAGGCGGGCCTGATTCCCCGACATGCCACCGAACCACCACTCGCCCACCGTCGTCGCCCCCGTACCGAGCAAATCGGGGGTGAAGGTCCAGAGTATGTCCAGCCAGGACGGCAGATCGTACCAGCGGCCTTCGGCATCGTCGATCGCGAGACGGAGGAGTAGTCGGGTCATCAAGATGCGTGCGACGTCGCTACGCGGTCCACCCGTGGGCAGCGGTGCATAATACGGCAGCTGAAGGGTATGAAGCTCCAGGCGTTTCCCTCCCGGGCTTATGCTGCGGAAATCGAAAGCAGCAAACATGGAGAGCCAGGTCTCCGTCAGGATCATCGTTCGTGCGCTCGGGGGAAGCGGCAGCAGCGCGCTCCACACTTGCTCGTTCACCACCGCATGTGTGCTCTTGCCCTGGCCGGTATAGGTCAGGATTTCCAGCTCATCCAGCAGCTCGATGGCAAAGTCGATCGTCTCCACCGGCGCTCCGGTCCGTGCCGCGAGATGACGAAGGTCGGCATCTGAGAACAACGATGGTTGCGGCACGAGTGTCAATTCAGTGCCCTGGGAGCGTGCAACTCGTGTCGTCCGGTCCGGCGTGGGCGGCGCTTCGCTCATCCAGCCCGAGGTCGTGACAATCGTCGCACCCGGTGGAAGCGTGAGCAGTTCTTTTCCTATACGACCGCATGCAGCCTCATGCACCACGACCAGCAAAACCTCGCTCAGAGTAAGTCCGGATCGGTCCGCAGGCGGTGGCACTCCATCCGTCCGTCCGGCGGCCTGGACGAGGCGCAACAGCGGTGAGCCGGTCAGAGAAATGCGCGTGGCCACGACCTGGGGGATGATATGCCGGTCCACAACACGGTTCGGTTCACCCGAAGGGAACGCTAGACCGAGCCTGACCAGCGTATCGAGCGCCCGGGTAAATTTCATCGGGTCCGTCTCGCCCGAGATCGTGCGGTACGCCGAACCCATGGCGTTCCAGGAATTTGGTTCAAGGTCGATCAGGTACAGCGCCAGGAGCATGGCCCGCTCGTCGTCAGCCAGGGTCGCCAGCGCGGCATCGATATTCGCTGGATCTGCCAGGCTCACCGCCAACGCTGCCGCCAGCTCAACCTTGTTCCGTCCGCCGCCCCGCACACCACGCCGCCGCGCGATCTCACGGAGATCCGTCATCGTATGCACTTCCAGGAGGGCAGCAAACTCATCTCTATCCGGTAGCTCTACCTCGTCGATGAGATCCAGGTCCAGGTCGATCGCCTCGTCAAGGGACAGTGGATCGCCATACGTTTCCGGTACGCGCTGGGCGAACGATCGGGGCACGCGCACCCACTGAAGGAGCAACGCTGCGGCATGACGACAGTACTCGCCTGCCCCACAGGTGCAACTCGTGTGGACTCCTTTAGCGTCGGCGTTGACCGTCACCCGTTCCACCTGCCGCCAGGTTCCCCGGACATCCGCGCTCAGCCCGTCGGTATAGACCGTGCGATTCCCAACATGGCCTGTACGCTGCCAGACATCCCCACGGTTGAAGGCGGCTCCACTGCACAACACGCGCACTTCGGGTTCTCGGAGCCGAACGAGGGCCGAGGCCTGCATCGAACTCTTCGCGGTCACGGGTTACTCGTCGCCGCCCGCTCGCACCAGCGTCAGGTGGCGTGATTCCCGGGTGGCAACCGGGAGCGGCACGACATCTCGAGATTCCTCCGCATACACCGCCGGCCGGTAGTCGGCTATCTCGTTCTCGTACAGGATTTCGTACCCATAACCCTGTTCCGTGAGGAACATTTGTCGGTTGGCTGCAAATTCTTGATCGCGGGTATCACGCGTGACGAGCGTGTAGAAGTGCGCATACGAGCGATCGTGCTTCGGTCGCAGCACGCGACCCAGCCGCTGCGCCTCCTCCTGGCGTGAGCCGAAGGTGCCGGATATTTGCAAGGCCACATTGGCATCCGGCAGGTCAATCGAGAAATTTGCGACTTTTGAGACCACCAGCAGGCGGATTTTGCCTTCGCGAAAGGCGTTATACAGCTTCTCACGCTCTCGGGTGGGCGTTTTACCTGTAATCAACGGAGCCTCGTACCGGTCGGCCACGGACTGCAACTGATCGAGATACTGGCCGATGATCAGTACCTGATCGTCCTGGTGCTTGGCCACCAGCTCGTCCAGCACCAGGAGCTTTCGCGGGTTCTCGGCCGCGATGCGATACTTTTCTCGCTCGTCGGCGACGGCATACTCCAGCCGTCGCTCGTCGGGCATTGCAAGCCGAATCTCGTGGCAGAGCGCGGTGGCAATCCAGCCCTGCCGCTCCAGTTCGCGCCAGGGCACGTCGTACTTCTTGGGCCCAATCAGCGAGAAGACGTCGCCCTCGCGCCCGTCCTCTCGCACCAGCGTGGCCGTCAGCCCCAGTCGGCGCCGCGCCTGGATCTCGGCCGTGATACGGAACACCGGCGCGGGCAACAGGTGGACCTCGTCGTAGATGATGAGGCCCCAGTCGCGCTCATCGAAGAGGGCAAAGTGTGGGAATTCGTCGGTGCTGCGTCGCCGGTAGCTCAGGACTTGGTAGGTGGTCACGGTTACCGGCCGGATATCCTTGTGTTCCCCGCTGTACTCGCCCACCATGTCGGGCGTCAGGTCGGTCTTATCGAGCAGCTCGCTCATCCATTGGCGCGCCGCGACGATGGACGGCGTGAGGATCAGCGTGTTGGCCTGGACCTGGTTCATGATGCCGAGCCCCACCAGCGTTTTCCCGGCGCCACACGGCAACACGATAACCCCGCTTCCGCCCCGCGCCGTCCCACCGGCGTGGAAGACGGAGACGGCTTCGTTCTGATAATCGCGCAGCGCGAAGGGGAGGTCTTCACTTGCCGTGTTTGCTCGGAGGGCCAGATGGAGCGGCGCACCGTCGACATAGCCCGCCAGATCCTCGGCGGGGTAACCGAACTGAAGCAGCGCCTGCTTGATACGGCCACGGTCCGCCTGGTCGATGACGAGTGCGCCTTCCGGTGTTCGATCGGCGATGAGCGGAGCCAGGCGTTTGTGGTGCCTGATCTCCGCCAGCAGTGCCGGATCGTCGGACACCAACAGGAGATGCGGTGCAGAGCCCGTGGCCGCATCTCCCTTGATCAGCCTGACACGGCCGTAGCGTGAGACGTAGTCCTCGATGTCACGGCGTACATTCCCGGGCAACTCGTACTTGCCGAATCGCAGGAGCGCCTCGACGATACTCTGCGCGGTGATGCCGGTGGCCGCGGCGTTCCAGAGCGACAGCGGGGTGATGCGATAGGTATGGATGTGCTCCGGACTTTTCTCCAGCTCGGCAAAGGGCGCGATGGCGTCGCGCACCTCTTCGTAGGCCGGGTTATCGACCTCGAGCAGGATCGTCTTGTCGCTCTGGACGATAAGAGGAGCGGTGGGGTTAAAGGTCATGAAGCGAGCCCCTTCACCGCGTGGCGGTTCTGTGCTTGACGGGTTCCTTGCCACGGCTGCGACGCGTCATGTGAAGCTTCGCGGGACGCCATGGCCATATCTATTGTACCTGGCGAATACGCTTGACTCCCGGCTGTGGTCGTAATTCCCGGCTAACTGTGAACGTCTACGCTTGGGTCTCCTACAACTCGAAAACTACCCCGGGGAAGGACTCAAAGCGTGTTGCGAATTATCGGCGCCTTTGCTGCGATTGTCTCGCTGTTCTTCAGCGCAGGCGTGACCCGCGCGGCAAATGCCAACGGCACGTCCACCCTGCGGCTCACGTCGAGTATCGCACCGCAGGGTAACTACATCGTGACCATCACGGGAACCGGCCCATCTTCCACTCACTCCACCACGGTGAACCTCAGACTCAGCAAGCACTGAGCAACACCCTCGCTTGCATACATCGAGCAACCCTCGTCGCCGCTAAGGTGACTGGGGCTGTTCCCCTTTTAGCGGTGCTTTCCGGGGCCGTATAGCTCCTCACGAGAAGGGAGCGCCTCACCGCCGAGGTGAAATCCACGGTTCATGAGATCGATTGCCTCGCGGTGCGCACGACGATACTGATCCTCGCCATTGACCATCCGCTCGATTTCTTCCGCCACAAGCCGACTCACCGATACGCAACGCTCTACCGCGAGAATGCGGGCTTTCCGAATCGTCTCGGCATCGAGTTGAATCGTTAGATTTCTCTTTTCTCCCATAGGACGTCCTCTTCATGTCGGTCGCGTGAACCACTCATGATACGCGGGCCCAAGACCGCGAGTCGGCAGCACTACCAGGTCTCCGTCACCTTCTGCAGTCCCCGTGGTTCATCCGGGTCGAGGCCTCGCTGGCGGGCCAGATGGAAGGCGAACTGCTGCATGGGCAGGATCGCCAGGATGGGCGATAGCGCCTCAGGCCCGAGGTCGGGCAGGGTCAGGCCGACCGTGCCGAGACGCGCGGCCGGCGCGTCGCCGACCACCAGAGTATCCGCGCCGATTTCCTTCAGCCGCTGCAAGACAGGTTGCAGGGCGGTGGACCCGGGACCGGGCGGCACGATTGCCAGTACGGGGAAGCCGCGATGGATCATTGCCATCGGCCCGTGCAGCAGATCGGCACCGGAGAACGCATTGGCGACGATGTAGCTGGTCTCCATGAGCTTGAGCGCGGTCTCACGAGCCGTGGCATAGTTGTAGCCCCGTGCAGTGACCACGAGTTGGTCGGCGAAGCGGTAGCGCCTGGCCAGCACGTCGATCTCTCCTTCCAGCGACAGCACAGCCGCGGCCCGCTCTGGAAGGTACGCCGGATCTGCGCCACCGGCTGCGAGGCGTTCGATCAAGAGATACAGCGTCAAGAGTTCGGCCGTGTAGCTCTTGGTGGCCGCGACGGCACGCTCCGGGCCCGCCAGGATGTCGAGGTGGAACTCGGCGGACTGAGCCAGAGGTGAATCCGGCGCATTCGTGACGGCCAGCGTCATCGCTCCGCCGGCTCGCGCCCTGCTGAGCGGTTCGTACAGATCAGGTGAACCGCCCGATTGGCTCACCGCGATGCAGAGGACGTCCCGCAGATCCGGGTGGGAATCGTAGACGGTCATGGTCGAGGGTGAGGCAAGTCCGGCCGCCAGCCCCAGTCTGGTTTCCACCAGGTATTTGGCATAGAGGGCGGCGTGATCGGACGTCCCCCGTGCGATGAAGAGAACAAAGCGCGGAGGACGATCTCGCAGTGCGCGGACGACTTCAGCCAGCCGGGAATCGCTTTCTGCCAGGATGCGGGCCAACATGGCCGGCTGTTCGTTCATTTCCGCCGTCATGAATGCACCGTTCACTGTTTCTCCCTTCCTTGACTCTTCCTTTATTGTGATCTAGGTGTCGAGTTGCCCCGCGACCGAAAGCAGACCGAGCTGGATCGGGTTTGCACTTGATACCGTGGGATGTCGCCACGGGTCGCTCCCTCGATCGTAGGAGCGACCTGTGCTTAAGTGTTGGGCGGGAGGCAGTTTTACGGTTGGATAGACGCTTTGACGTGCTCTTGCAGGGACACCCGTTCTGCGATCTCACGTTCACGTTCGCGGATCGAGAAACGCTTCCTATCCTGGGACAGGAAGTCTACGCCGGAAACTTCGCCATCAACCCGGGCGGCATCTTCAACATCTCAGCGGCGCTCACCCGCCTCGACCTGGCGGTGGGGATGGTCACACAGCTCGGCAACGATATCTTCAGCCGCTTCATTGTCGAGCGCATGGAAGAGCACGGCATCTCGCGCGACCTGACAGACCGGGTCGACGCGCCCCTACCCGTGGTCACGGCCGGCATCTCTTTTCCGCACGATCGCCTGTTTATCAGCTACGGCCCCCCGACGGATGGGATCCCGGCCGCACCGCGCGTTACCGAGCAGATCCTCGATCGGTACCGGCCGCGCGTGCTGTTTACCCATGGCGAAGTTGGAATCGATATCTGCCGCGCCGCCCGGCAACGAAATGTCCTGGTCTACCTCGACACGAACTGGAACCCCGAGTTCCTGCATTCCACCAGCCTGCGGGAACTGCTCTCCGAGGTTGATGTGTTCTCACCCAATCTCGCCGAAGCGCTGGAGACAACCGGAGCGGACGAGGCTGAAGACGCACTGCAGATCCTGCGCACCTGGTGTCGATGCGTGGCCATCAAATGTGGACCTGAGGGTGCTCTGGCATCAGCCGGCGGCCAGATCTTCCGGGTTCCGGCTATCGCGGTGCAGGCAATCGAAACGACCGGGGCGGGCGATAACTTCAACGCCGGTTTGATCTACGGACTGCTCCAGGGATATTCGTTCGAACGGAGCCTGGAGTGCGCCAACATCACCGGCGGTCTCTCCACGCTGGCGATCGGGGGTAGTGGGAGCGGCTATACCGCGGCAGACATCGACCACTGGAGCAGCACGCCCGCACCGGGCGATAGATCCGGTACCGAGTAGACGCGGTCTGATGGCGTCGAGTACCGGAGCCGTCCAATCCGACTCACAGGCACGCCGGGTGGCTGCCGCCTCAGGGCCCTGCTCAAGCGAGTTCCTGCCCGATGCGTTGCACCGCCTGTACGAGCAGTTCAAAGTCCTCCCACCGGCTTCGGTGATTTGTGATCGCGCATCGAATGGCGTATCGCCCTCGCACCCGTGTGCCTGACGGCACGGCGATCCCGCCCTCCTGCAGGCGGATCACGACCTCCTCATTCAGCGCGTCCGTCTGCCTCTCATCCAGACCCGGCGCACTGTAACGGAAGCACACCACGTTGAGCGCCACGGGAGCCAGCAGCTCAAGGGAGGGCGAGCGCTCCACCAATTCCGCGAGGTAGCGCGCCTGCTCGACGTTCTGGCGTGCGAGTCGACCCAGCTTGTCCACACCATGGACCTTGAATGCCATCCAGACTTTCAGCGCCCGGAAGCCACGCGTGAGCTCGACGCCGTAGTCGCTGAACCAAAGACTCGCACCCGCGGTGCCGCGCTCCCCATGCTTGAGATATTCAGGGGTCAGGCTGAACGTAGCGAGATGGGTTTGCGCATCTCGCACCAGCGTGCAGCCAACTTCGAACGGCTGATAGCCCCATTTGTGTAAGTCGAACGCGATTGAGTCAGCCCGCTCGATGCCGGCCACCAGCGGCTTCAACTCCGGTGAGAGCACGGCCAGTGCGCCGAACGCGCCATCGACATGGAGCCACATGCCG
>DAINCT010000067.1:0-12607 GCA_036732245.1 Chloroflexota bacterium
AACATGCCACCCTGTCACGGTGGAGATCGTGGGTTCGAATCCCATCGGGGTCGCCGGTGTCATCCTTTGTGACATTCCCTCGGCAGGAGCGCCTTCTGCCTAGACCCCAAGACCTTCGCTTTCACGCACCGAACAACCCACTGCCGCGTGAAAGGGCTGAGGGCGATTCGAGTGCCCTCGGCCCTTCTCATGCTCTGCCTGTGTGGAGCGTGTCCCGAAGATGAGCGGACCGTCCATGACCGCGACGCTCTCACACCGACAGCCATTGGGAACATCGCGTGTTATCGCAGGTCGATGACGCGCACGTTGGTGGTGGCGTCCTCGAGCTGGAGCTGCTTCATAAAGAGCCGCGTCTCCTGCAACTCGTCCGCCGTACCGCCGACGGTGCGGTTGGTCGCCAGGCGGAGGTGAGCGACGGGCTTGCCCGTACTCGTGCGGCGCAGCTCGGCGTCGCGCGTGGCGTTGCCGACCAAAATGACTCTGTTGACGCCTCGCATCATCTCACCTCTCTTTTATACCTCACATACGCATTAGTATTGAAGCGAGGGAAAGACCACCCTGGTTCCGATATGGGCCGGTATCGGAATGCAATGGAGACAGTGCCTGGTTCTTGTTAACCTATGTCGAAAGCGCGAATAGCTGTCGCAAGTGTTCGTGGCTTGATACTGTCTTGACCTTGTCCCTCACCCGTTCGTCGCACAGATCCAAGCGTTTCACGTTCTCGCCATCGACCACAATGAGCTGAATACTGCCGAATTGGTGACCATGCCGTGCCGCGTATTCAGCCATCCCAGCGGCCTTGGCCGGCGCATCCTCAAGCGATAAGAGGTGCGGGTCCAATATATCGATTACAGGCCTGCCGTTCTCGGTCCGAACGATCAAAAAGTCGGGGTAGAGTGCTTGATAGTTGCCGTGCAAGCGGTAGGGAATGCTCACTGACCATGACTTGCGGTCGACGTTGCGGAGCCAGCCGACCACATCGTGGCGGCCGAGCACCTCGGTCACCACCGCTGACTCCCACCGATTGAAGGTGGCCGGAAAGTTGCCAACGGCATCAGTGTAGAGATGCTGTTGCCAGTCTTTCGTACCTTTCGTGACCTCAATCGTCTGCGGATAGGCGACGGCAACTTCTTCCGGTGAAGACGCCAGCCGCCGGATTTCGTTGTAGTCCTGCTGACGCTGCTCCGGCAGCCGACCCATACCGGGCTGATACTCCTTCAGCCAACGCTGGACGGTCGTCTGTGCCGCCATCTCCAGGGCAGTCAGAGCGGACGGGTCAGCGGCAAGCGCACACGCCTCCAATTTGGCCCGCCCCCGGTCGGCGCCCTCAGCAGTCACTCGCGCTTTCCACCAGGCCTTGTGGAGTCCTTCGCCAAGTTTGCGGCCAGCGGCGTCGAAGAGGTCGTCAACGTTCTCGGCAGCGAGTTCGAGCTGGACCGATTCGGTTGCTTCTGGTGCGTCCGCCGCCAGAGCCACGGTCACACCCCGGACGTCGAGTTTCGCGCGCTCCGTCACCCGCTGCTGGAAGCTGTCTGTCTGGCTCGCCTGCTCATAGGTCTGTCGGAGGACAGTGAGTAAGGTAGCGCCCGCGACATCAGGTGCATCGGCATACAGGTCGTCATTTGCAAGCAGCCGGGCGAGCTTCATCAGCCTTTGCACTTGACTGACCTTGCGGGCCCGGGGCACGACATACGACGGAACGACACCCAGGGCGGTAAAGGCATCCTCGCTGCCTGCCGCGCGGGTCAGGGTCAGCGTATCCTCGCCTTTTTTCACGAAGACCGGCGGCATGATATCCGGGTCTGGAGCCGACAGCCGGTCGATGACTCGATTGAGCTCCTGCTCGTTGTAGTGCGGGAGGTAAAGCGCCACGGTGTTGAGGTGCTCGTTGGCATCAATGCGCCGGGCAAGCGGCGAACGGACCATTCGCCCGACCAGTTGCGCGATAAGCGTCGCGTCGATAGCAGTTCGAAACGACATCATCACTTCAGCGCGGGGGCAATCCCAACCTGTGTTGAGACTAGACTTGAAGAACACTATCCGTACGTCCGGGTCGTCGCCGATGTCCGGCGGTGCCAGGTAGCGGAGTTCTTCATCGCCGACGGAAACGCTGCGGCCTTCTTGAAAGGCGTGCGCGAACGCAGTCGTCGGCAAGACGCCGACCTCCTCGCGAATGATGCGTATTGCCTCAACAATGTCGGTCCGTGACAACTGCTTGCCGGTACCGTCCTGCACCTGCACGACCAGAATCGGCTCCACAGGGACTTCACCGTCCGCAGCACAGTAGCTGTCCCACTGGTCGGCAAAGTCGCGCCAAGTTCGGGCTGCCGCTCGTAGCATCGTCATGTCGGATGGCTGGTCCTGGCGCGGGTGGTAGAGCGTGATGGCTTCCTTCAGCAAGCCGGAGGCGCGGACCTCCTCTGCTGGCACCTCAATTGGCCGCATAGTCCGCTCGGCATCAGCGACCAGCTTGCGAAACCGCTCGGGCGTGGCCGAAATGCCGACCACGACCGGCAGCGGCGGAATCTCACCGAGTGAGCCCTTGATGAATTTCTGAATGATGGTCGACGCTTCCTGACGAGCCTGTGGGCTTTCGACCATTCCACGGTGCGCCTCGTCGATGAAGACAAAGAAGTCGCCTGGCCGGTCGGCGACCGTATTGGCCACGGTTTCCCAGATGGTGTAGGTGCGCTCGTCGCCCGAGGTCACCAGTGAGCGGTCCCGACCAAGTTTCTGGGTATTCAGAAAGTAGAGCGCACCCGGTGCGAACAACTCCATATCAAAGGTTGTATCGACAACTACGAGCCGGGCTGCGTCCAAGACCGTCGATGCCGCAAGCATCTTGCGTCGGGTTTGCTCGTTGAGCTCGGGCTGGTCGCTCAACCAGAGGAACGTGGCACGCGGGTTAGCGAGATTATCGCTATCGCCCTGGAGCAGGGTCTCAATCACGGCGCTGGCCATAAGCGTCTTGCCTGAGCCGGTTGGGGAGGCGAGCCAGGCAGCCTGCAATTCTCCGCTGGCGGCATCCCGACCACAGCGGCGAAGGCGCTCGACCAGTCGCTGAACGGCGTCGACCTGGAACGGCTTCAGCAGTAGTCTCATGCCGTCTGTCGTGCCCGCGCCCGAAAATGCCGGAGGTAATCGCGGTACAGCATTGCTACCCGTTTGTCCGCGGGTAGGGCGGCGCACATTTCCGCGAATGCCTGCTCAGAGTCTGTCACGAGCCACACGTGTGTTACATCCGGCCGTTGGTCCAATGCAGCCCGAAAAGGGCGAAACCGAGACTCGCGAAAGAGCACACCAAACGTGGAGTCGTCCGGCACCAGGAAGCCGCCGGTATCGCTGGGTAGCCGATGTTCGCCAACCGCCCCCGCGCCCAGCCACAGTAACGGCAAGAGGGCCGCGAACTCCAGCCCAAGGTCGACGCTGTCAGCCTCCAGGTAATCCAGCCGGAAGAACTCGACATTTTCGGTAAAGCCCGTGTGCAGCGGCCGACCGCCGATGTGTTTACCGGCAATCGGCGCACCGTCAGCGCGCAGCCCAGTCACCACAGCCTCGCACCGCGGCCGCGTGACCCGGTCGAAGATGCCGGCGGCTTCAAATGCGGGGTCGCCCCGATAGTGGCCCTGCTCGTAGAGCAGGCGCGCCTCCGCCTCGGCGACCTCATTGTTCGTGATAAGGATGGACCGTCGCTGGCCGCCGTCATCGGCATTGAGCAGGCAAGTCGCGTGAAACGTCGTCCCTGATCCGGCGAAGAAATCCACAATAAGCGCCCGCGGCCGGTTGCGCACCACAGCGGCGAGACTATCGCGGACGGCATAGATTGACTTGGGGAATGGAAAGAGTCCCGGCGCACCAAGCATTTTGCTCAGGAGCTGCGTGCCGTGCGTGCCGGCGTCGTGGGCAGTGTCCCACCAGACGGTCTTCAACTTCCGCGATTTATTCCTGGGGTAGCGAATGTTGACGGTCCATGAGTCTTGGGTCCGGTTGTATTTGCCGAGGACAACGTTGCCCAGTTCTATCCGGGCTTGCATCGAATCCGGCGTATAGCGCCAACAGCGGTGCCGGCCTTCGGCATCAATCGGCCAGATTGGCCGCAGCCCGTCGATATGCCCAAGGTGTGGCTCATCGTTGACCGCTATTGATGCGCCAACTCGAACCACCCGTCTCGGTGCTTCATCAATGAAGATTGGGTAGAACTGGTTCGGCCGCTGGTGACGATACGATGACTCAGCTCCGCGGCGGCGCGCGTGCCGGTACTCCCAATCAATGGCATCGTCAGCCTGCTCGGCTGCCGGCACCTCGTCTTCTTCGGGCCTCTCGTCCTCCTCGTCGTCGGTCTCGCTATCAATCAGGGGCAGGATCGCCTGCAGTGAGGTCGTACCCTGCACGATTTCCGCACCGGTACTTGGCACGACGAAGAACGCCTGCTCATCGATTCGCGAGAAATTTGGCTCACGGCGGCCCTTCGGATTGATGACAATCGACACCATGTAGCGAGCGTGCGCGGGAAACACCTTCTCCAGCAGCATGCCTAAATGGTGGAGCTCATGCTCATCGATCGTCACTATCAAAACACCGTCAGGCCGAAGCAACCGACGGGCCAATTGCAGGCGCTTCGCCATGAAGCTCAGCCACTTGCTATGACGCCAGGTATCGTTGTCATCGACATAGCGATTGTTGTACTTCCAATCGCGCGCTCCGGTGTTGTAGGGCGGGTCAATGTAGATGCAATCAACTTGGCCGGCGAAGAGAAATGTCAGGAGCTGCAGCGCATGGTAATTCTCACCGTTAATAACAGCGTGAGATGGTCGGGAGGTGTCACCGCGCCTGAGCGCGCCCAAGGAGGTTAATGTGGGGAAGATGGGGTCGCCGAAGCGCTTGACGACCAAGAGTGACGCGAGTGGTAGGGACTCGGCGGCGTCGCTGTCAAGGGGTACAATGCATGCTTGCTGGTCAGCGGTGAGGTCGATAACCCGATAGAGCGTGCGTGCCCCGAGGTCGTCGCGCCGCTGGACCAACGACCCGACCTGAATGGGGAGGCCCACGAGGACTGTTGTTTCCGGCAGGTGTTCCTCAAAGACCAAACCAAAGCGCTGCCGACGCTTCAGGATGCCGAGCGCCGAGGCCATTTCGGCCTGTAACCGGCGGTCTGACACACGGGCAATCAGGTCTTCGAGGTTTGCCATTGCATCTCGTCTCGTGCGTGTTCGGCCGACAGGCCGCGGTTCGCGGCGATGATCGTACCATGACCATTCGCAAGGAGCATCAGGCGGGTTGGTCAGACAGCCGGGGTGGCGTTCGCCGTCTGAAACGATAGCAACGGAATGCCGAGGGGCGTAAAGTCCTTCAGAATCTCGTTGAGGAATGTGGCGCCCTCGGTTTTGGCCAGCGCCGCCAGCAGCCTTGGTCCGCGACTGTAGGGGCGCTCGGCGATGTCGGCCAGGACCGAGCGGATGTCGCGAAATGACTCCGCGCAGCGGACGAGCTTCTAGGCCCGACGGTTGCTACCAAACCACATCGTGGCGGCCAGCGGCTCCGACTGGTCATCGAGTTCTGGCTCCCGCTCGGCCAGGAATGTTGGAATGCCGCGTTGTTCATCGGTCATGTTGTTATTTTGTGACAGGCAAGCCGACGGTTATTAGGTGATAAGCCCCTCGCGTTTGAGCACCCGCTGCAACTCGTAAAAGGTCTGGTCGATGCGCTCGCCGCTGAAGGGGATGTGCTGGAGTCCGGCGACGTTGGTGAATTCCTCGACGCCCTCCTGCTTGAGCAGCACCGCCCGCTCAAACCCGAGGCGGCCCTGAAACAGGCCGGCCTCATGGACCACATTCTGGCGGGCCCGTTTGCCGCCGTCGGCCACCTCGTCCTCCGCGGTGAGCACGAGCACGGCAAACGTCGCCTGGGCCAGCAAATCCTCCAGGATGGAGACGATCGACTTGCCGACCCGCGACTCTGCCTCGTAAGTCACGACTTCAAGCTTGAGTTCGGACTGCAGAAAGACCTGGACCCGAGCCCACAACTGACTCCGACCGTGACCGATAAACACCCGCGCCAGCCGGGCCTGCGGAGGCGGCGCGGTCTGGCCTTGTACCGGGGCTGCGGTTTCGGCTGGAAACGCGGTACAAAACTGCTCATCGTCCAGCGAGACCAAGCAGCGGATGAGCCGTGTGATTTCCACCACGATGTCATCTGAATCACGGGCCTGTGCGGGTGGTATGTAGAAGCCGTCACCGCTCGGCCGCCAGCGGTCCCAGAACTCGTCCAACCGCCGGCTCAAAAGGCTCAACTGCTCTTTCGTGACGGTATCCCGATTGGCGTTGACCACTGTGCGGAGTTGGTAGACATAGTTACGGACCGACACGAAGAACTTCTTGTCGGCATCAATGACATCGACGAGCGTATCGAGGTGCAGCTTGAGCTGGTCAACGACCTCCACGTCTGGCGCTCCTGGCCACGGTGACGGTGGCCAACTCTGCTCACGCGCTTACTGCCAGTCTGGCGGGGTGCGGACGCCCGGTCCAGCGGGTTGGCCAGCGCGGTTAACAGAAGCGCGATGCCGCCGCTGTCCGCCGAGCTCTATACTAAAGCGGATATCCTGTATCCGCCTGTTCATTTGGCATCAGAGGTTCGTATGTCTGAGGCAGCGGAACGACTTCGGCGGGCCAATGAACTCGCCCGCCAAGAGCGGGCTGCAGGTGAGGCACGAGCTGCAGGGCAGCGGCAGGCCGCGAACCGGCGAGCCGACTTGCTCGCTACCGCCCAGCCGGCACTGGAGACGGTCCTCGATGCCCTTGCCAGCCAGGTTATAGCGGTAGCCCCGGACGCGAACCGGGGCGGCGGCCTGCTGACCCTGTGTTTACGTGAGGCAACCCTGCGCGTCGGCCGAGTTGAAATGGCGACGATGACGGCGCCCTTTGAGGTAGTCGGCCACACGAGTATTGCCATTCAGATACCACGGAACCAGTATGGCTACGAGGGACGCAGCCATTCGTTGTGGTACTGCGATGCCGAACGCGAGGGCGAGTTCCACTGGTACGAAGCGGCATTCATGCATAGCCCCTTTTCCCGACATGCAACGACTGTCAATCCGTTCGCCTTGGCACCGGGTGAGGCAGCCGAAGCGTTCCGCTCGGGCATGACCGCGCTGCAGCTAGCCTGGCCGTTTGTGTCGCTTGACCAGCAGATGGCCGACTTCATCGACCGGTGGCTCGGCTGGTTTGCCGACGCGGCAGGCGGGACTATGCAACTGCCGGGCCGGATGCCGGAACAGGAAACCGGCTCGTGGCGCGGTCGGTAGCTGGCGCTGCCCGTCCCAGGCTCCAAGCAGGAAGCCAAATCTCCGACTGAGCGTTATGTGTCGGGGTGAACAACGGCGGCAGTCGCGCGTGCCGCTGGCGAACGCCCGTTCCGCTCGGAGGCGGTGCGCGCCATGGCATCACCTACGGCGCTAGCAATCCCTCACGTTCGAGTACCAGCCGGCCATCCTCATACACTGCACTGATTCTGCCCCTCGGAAAGCGGAACTGCCCGACGCCGTCAATATTAGAGAACGACTCGCAGCCTTCTTCCAGGAGTATGAGGGCCCGGGTGAATCCGAGCCGCCCTTGGAACAGGCCTGCTTCGTGTACGACGTTCAGTCGAGCGCGCATGGAACCGTCGCGCTGTTCATCCTCGGCAGTCATGATGAGTAAGGCGATTGCAGCATTGTCGAGCATCTCAGATAATCGAGCCACATTGGTCACCCCGGCAACCGGCACCCGATTGAACTCATCCCATGCCAAGTTCAGCCTATCTTGCAGGAAATCCTTGAGCTCGCGCCACACAAGCGAATGTCCGTGGCCGATGAAAATCTTCTTGCCGACTTCGTGACGAGTGCGCATAACCTGCTCTTGTCTTGCTATGTGTGATGCAGCCCGCCGACACAGTTCTACTAATCGTTCATTCACCTTATATGGCCATTCGAGCGCAATGGTGCAAGCGATCACGTTGATATGCGGTGGTGACTGCAGTCCCTGCTGTAAAGCAGTCATGTCGCGGGACATGACCGAGTTCTTCGGCATCATCGCCTCAACGATGGCCTTTTCAGTTACCGGCTCCAGGTTGGTGGCTTCTGTCATAATCCCTTGCATATAGTCGTCTGGCCGTTCAGCCAGCGCCAGAGAAAGCATAGACAAGGTGTGCTGTTTCGCAGATTCGAAGTTCTGGCTCAACGCGTCCGCGTGTTGGCGAGCGGAGTTAAGCTCGGGATTGTCTGCCCGCCGATAAATCTCGTCCATGACATCGCGAAAGGCGTATTCGACCCAGGCGCCTTTCGTCTCTCTGACGAATGCGGTGGGCATAAGACCCCATTCCACGCTGAAGCGAGCGCCTGGCGGGACCGGCTCCAACCCTTCGTAGTAGACCCGCGAGTGATAACCCCACCACGAACCGCTGGCTGCCTCACCTGCCGACGCTGCTGCCTCCCGGAGCCGCGCAAGCTGCTGCGTGCTCGCTTCATCACTGTGAGCAGCACGAAACTGGTCCAATGCTTCAGCGAGCGCCAGGAGTGCAGTTTTGAGGCTTGACATGATGGCCGTGCGCTCCGTCCCCAGCGGTGCAGGGCCTGGCTTGCCCCGCCTCAGTATATGGCGATGCCGGACGCCCACCGATCGTGGGTCCCGGAGCACGTCAAAAGAGCCGTGGGGTTCCTGCTCGGCGCTGGCCGATAACGCGATGGGTGTTGCCGTCATCATGCCTGCGGTTGCCCTGCATTCGTGGGTCAGGTTCAGGATCGCTAATCCCGATGTTCGCCCCTACGGTCGTCCGGAGGGCGGCTCGACCGCAGTCACGGCTGGGGCAGTTTCGAGCGCTGGTCGGGAGGGACACGGTACCGCCATAGAGCCAGCTTCACTTGACCAGCCCGTGCCAGGTACTGCATCGCCCGCACTGTGATGGCGACGAGCCAGCAGCCGTTGCAAACCAGGTGGGGCAGATATGGGCTTTCCGGGAACGTATCCAGCCCGGCGACCTGATCGCTCTACCTCTGAAGACTCGTGCCGCAATCGCAATCGGGCGGATCAAGGGACCGTATCAGTACCGGCTGGATCTGCCTGGCGACACGCGCCATGTGCGAGCGGCGGACTGGCTGCGAATGGATATCCCCCGTTCAGCCTTTGCCCAGGACCTGCTCTTCTCCCTCGGCGCGTTTATGACGGTCTGCCGGATTCAGCGCAATAACGCCGAAGAGCGTATCAAGGCGGTCCTTGACGGTCACGCGCGACCCAATGCCGCGCGGGAGCCGGACGTTCAGGAAAAGGTCGAAGCAGAGGTTGTTGCTCCGGTTGATCTTGAAGAATACGCCCACGATCTGATTCGCGACTTCATCGGTCAGAAGTTCAAAGGCCACAATTTGGAACGCCTTGTCGCAGCTGTGCTGAAGGCGGAGGGATACCAAACACAACAGGCTCCTGCCGGCGCAGATGGTGGCTCGACATCGTTGCTGGGCGAGGTGCGATGGGATTCGAGCCGCCACGGCTCTGCGTGCAGGTGAAGTCGGGCAATGACCCGGTGGACGTGAAGGTCCTCCGCGAATTGCAGGGCGTGATGAAGAACTTCGGTGCTGAAAGTGGCCTCCTCGTGTCGTGGGGTGGTTTCAAGCCGACGGTCATTAGCGAGGGCCGTCGGCTCTTCTTCGAGATTCGGTTGTGGGATTCCGGAAACCTGATCGAAGCCGTGCTCAACCACTATGATGAATTGCCCGCAGAACTCCAGGCTGAACTACCACTGAAACGAGTGTGGGCCCTCGTATTGCAGGAGTAGGCGTCTTGGCAAAGCTCGGCGTGGAGAAGACGGCGGTACAGGCTCCTTTGGTGGGCTACTCAGAGGCGGCGGGCTGGACCCACCTGCCGCGGGCCGAAGCCGAACGCCTGCGTCGTGGTACCGACAAGCCCTTCCTGCATGAGGTGCTCGTGAGGCAGCTCCAGCCACTCAACCCCGGCGTCGTCGACCTCGCCCGCGCTGGTCGGAGGCTCCCGGCTCTCGGGTCGATGACCCACTATCTGCGGACGCAGAGCCTATAATGTCCCACGGAGGACGACGATGGTCGATAGCGAGATTATCTTCGCGGTTGAGGAATCGTCGGAAGGCGGTTACGAGGCGAGGGCACTAGGCTATTCCATCTATACCGACGCGGACACGCTGGAGGAACTGCGCGAGATGGTGCGCGACGCTGTGCGCTGCCACTTCGATGACGGCGAGCGCCCGCGCATCATCCGGCTGCATCTCGTGAAGGATGAGGTCATCCCCGTTTGATACCGCGGGATCTCTCGGGGAATGAGCTGGCGAGGCTGCTACGCCGTTATGGGTACGAGCCGACCCGCCAGAGGCCGACGCGGTCGAACAGGTCGCCCTTGTCGACCATATACTCACCATCCTGCGCAAGGCGGCCGGATGAAGAAGCTCGCCCCCATGCAGCGGTGCCATGAAGGTCCTGTTCCCGCGGAGAGCTTCAAAGCTGAGGTTATAGCCTGGGCGGCGCTGATCGGCGTCGAGCCACGTGAGGTGGAGGTCCGGCCAATGAGGCGCAAGTGGGCGAGGTGCTCGACGAAGGGCAGGCTGACGTTCGACTCGGATCTATTGCGCCAGCCCGCCGACTTCCGCGCCGAGGTGATCGTCCACGAGTTGCTGCACCTGAAAGTGCCGAACCACGCGGCGGTATTCCGAAGCCTGCTGAGCGCGTACCTAGCTCAACGGGATGTATTGCAGCCTCCCGGGAGCTGACTCACGGCTTGGATCGCAGCGGCAGCGGAAGTACCCCGTGAGTGCCAACGTGGCGCGCGCGCGTGGAGGCCGGACCAAGGTCCGGTGCCCGGGACGGCAAGGGCCCAACGAAGCGTAGGTGCCCGCAGCAGCTCAGCGCCGTCACGGACGCGACGAAAGCGGGTTTGGGCTGCAACCTGCTTGACGGAATCATCGCCTGTGATGAGCCGGACGAGCACATCGGTGTCGACGAAGGTATCGCTCATGCGTGCTTCGCGTGCTAAGCCTCCGCCAGGTCGAGGTCGACTTCCTCACGAATTTCTTCATCCGTGAATGAGCGTGGGGCGGTCCCCGGTACACGAGTCAAGAGGTCGTCCAAGCTGGTGTATGGCACCGGTGGGAGGGCGCTCGTATCGACAAGCGCCTTTGGGGATTGTTTGTTCAACTGACCGCCTCTGCCATGCTGGAAGCGCCGTGCTGTTCCTTTGCGCGATGGTGCTGGGCCGATTTCCGCGAGCACTTCATCGTTGCGGGCAAGCAGCGCCCGCGTCTTCGTACGTTGCACTTCCTCAGCCATTCGAACGAGCTCGGGTTTAGCGCTGATGTCGATGTAGTGCGCTTGTTCCTTCACCATAATGGCCCTACTATACCACGGGGCCGAAACATTATCCAGGCTTCAGACCGTCACTCACGTCGCGATTCGGCGTCCGGGCGACGTCGTAGGAGCGGAGGCGCTGCCCCCGGCGCTTATCAAGGTTCGCTCGTGCCGTCGTTCCGCGCCTCGTCGACCGCAGGCCCGTCTAGCCAAACATCGGTCCCGCCGGGGAAACCTAGGTCTGGACTAGCTCTCCGGCCCGCGCGTCGGGTCCTGAATGTACTCGCCTAACCGCAACGATCGCATCGCCTCGTCGAAGACGGGGAGGACGCGTGTCGCGTCTTCGGGCCAGTAATCGAGCGTGAACAGGACTTGCACGTCGTCTCGACGCGCCAGCGAGGTGCGAGAACGGGCTTCCCGGTTTTCGTTCGGTTCGACGAACCGCGTCTCGATCCAGGCCAGTTCCAGGTAGCGGCGCTGCTCGTGGACAATGAGGCTCTTGCCGAGAACCTCGTTCTCGTCCGGCCCGCTCATCGCGTGCTCCAGCATCTCCGTCAGCAGCAGCTTGGACCAGTCGATTCCCGGCGGCAGGTACATGTGGGTGACCTGCAGCCGGCAGTCGTCGTCCGGCTCCGGGCGGTCTGTGAGCTTGACCGTCGTCAGCCCGCTGCTCTCATTGGTCTCCATCGTCATGACCCAGTCCTGGGGGAAATCGAAGCGCACGGCCCCGCGGTCGATCACGAGGATCTGGTAGCCGCGCTTCGACTTCCAGCCATGATCCTGGCTCAGCCGGAGATTTCGCTTCTCCCACTTCGGCACTGCGATCACCTCCGTTCCAGCGCACCATCTGTCGTCAAGGACAGGATACGTTGACGGCACGGCAGGGGCGATGATCGCTCGAGCGGTCACTCTAACCCTCTTTGTGAGGCTCGCGGCACGTCCGACCGATCTCGCGTAGGATCACCCGGGAACGTTCAAAATGTCGGAGAGGTCGTGCAATGAAGCAGATCATCCCGTTCTCAGGCAACCCGTTGGATCGAGCATCCAATCTGCGTCGCAACGACGCCTGGCTCGAGGAGCAGGTCGGTGCCCGGGGTAGCCGCTTTCTCCCCTTCTGGCAGTTGAATGTGCTTTCGAGTGAGGCGGAGGAGCCCGGGCTGCACTGGCTCGATGCCGGCGTCCTGGCGCACCTGGAGGACGGTGCAGCACCGCTTCTACTCGGTCTTCGCGACGGCGCCGCCCACTTTGCCGTCGACCTGTCTTCAATGGTCG
>DAINCT010000068.1:0-12547 GCA_036732245.1 Chloroflexota bacterium
GACAGGCTAAGGCGGAGCGTCTATGTCATCGATCATATCTGCGCTATCGGAAACAGGTTCTGCCGCGAACGCGGCATCGCGCACGACCTACAGGCGTGGAAGGCCAATTCTTGGTTTCACCGGTTGTCGCAGGCCGTGCAAGTTATAACCTCGTCCATACCGGCCGGCAGCACATTCATTCTCGTCGACGGGGAGCACTTGGGAGTTGGAGACAACCTCGCGGATCGACGAGTTGTTCCATTCCTCGAGCGCGACGGACAGTATTGGGGCCCTCCTGCCGATGACGCGACCGCCATTCGCGAACTCGAGCGCCTGAGGCAAGCCGGTTCCCAATTTCTCGTGTTCGGTTGGCCCGCATTCTGGTGGCTCGGCCAGTATGCGAGATTTCGGCATTACCTTGACTCGCGCTTTGCGTGTGTTTATGAAGATGAACAGATCCTGATCTTCGATCTTCGAAATGGGAATGGTCGAGAACGGGTTCTGCAGTGAGTGCCATGACCGAGACTCGCGACCGGACATCAGCATGCGTGGCAAGTATCGTAATCAGCAGTTATAACTACGCCAATTTTCTAAGCGCGTCCATTGACAGTGCTCTCAATCAGACATACGCGTTCACAGAGGTCATCGTGGTGGATGATGGTTCCGTCGATGACTCGAGATCCATCATCAGTAGTTACGGGCAGCGGATCGTCCCCATATTCAAGCAGAACGGTGGTCAGGCATCGGCTCTGAATACGGGATTTCGCGCAAGCCGGGGAGATGTGATTTTCTTCGTTGATTCAGATGACGTGTTGCTGCCTCATGCCGTGGAGCGAGCAGTCGAATGTTTCAGCGAGCAAGGCATCGTGAAAGCTCATTGGCCACTGTCTGAGATCGACCGAAATGGGGTCGAGACCGGGCGGCTGAACCCCGATACTCCACTGGCCGAGGGGAATCTGCGGGAAAACGTCATCGAAGAGGGCTTCGCCGGCGACTCGTGGCCTCCTACCAGCGGAAACGCGTGGGCGCGCTCGTTCCTTGAGTGCGTTCTCCCGATCCCAGAGAAGGATTTCGTAACCTGCCCTGACGCGTATCTCTGCACTCTCGCCCCGCTGTTCGGCATTGTGAGAGCGGTGCCGACGCCCCTGGCAGAATGGCGAATACACGGCAATAACCACGGTTTACAGGCATCTTTTGATGCTTGGATGGAGGAAGCGGTAGTTATTGAACAGCGCTGCCTCAGAGCACTCGAACAATATTGCGCCTTGTTAGGACTCGAGACTAGCCCGGAACGGTGGCGACGTCTGTCCTGGCGTCGGAGACTACAGGAGACAACCAAAGACATTGCCGCTGTGGTACCAACAGGTCACAAGTACGTACTTGTGGATCAGGCCACGTGGGAAATCGGGGAGCTCGTACCCCGACGACATAAAATCCCTTTCCTTGAGCATGACGGTAAGTACTGGGGGCCGCCCATAGATGATGTGACCGCCATCCAAGAATTAGGGCGACTTCGCGGCGAAGGTGCCAGCTTTATCGTCTTTGCCTGGCCCGCATTCTGGTGGCTTGACTACTATGAAGACTTTACTCGCTATCTTCGTTCGCATTTCCCTCGTGTGCTGGAAAACGATCGCCTCATTGCGTTCGATATGCGACCCACTCTCACGGAGCTACAGCCTCAATCAGGACATGGAAGTAGCGTGTGACGAGGGCAGACGGGACTGGTTGCCGATGGAGGTAGTAGTTAGTTTCTGCAATGTGCGAGAGCCTGGTCGTCCCATATGGGGTGTGCTCGATGCATCCACTTCCGGGTTTCGCCCTCTGCATCTACCGCCCGGGTTGCGAATGGGCGGGGGAGTGACTGGGTTGGCCACGCACGAGCACTATTTGCTCGTTGCGCTACAGGATTCGAGAGTTTTAGACAGCGCTGAGCGTTTTACGTCTCCCTCGCTTGCTGTCTTTGATCGTTCCAAATTGACGCTTCTCAACCGCTATGCACTCACGTCAGCGGCCGACATTCATTCCATTTGCGTGTTGAATGGGCTGATATACCTCGTATCAACCGGCACAGATGAGGTATTGCAGTTGCAATTGAGTGGATACGAGATCACCTCGGAGTCAGTCTTCTGGCGACCCGAGCCAGCGGCACCCCGCATCGATGTTCATCATTTGAATGGACTATGCATTGATGGGGATGAACTGCTTGTATCCGGCTTTGGGAAAAAACCAACGGAACTCTGGAGCGGTGCTCGAAACGGGTTTGTGACCAACATCCACCGGGGAGTAGAGGTTGCGTCGGGAATTTACCAGCCTCATTCGATCACTCCTCTTTCTGAAACTTTTGCCTACTGTGAGTCGGGATATAGAGCCGTGCAGGTAGTGGGAGGTCCTCGCGTGGAGAACCTTCCGGGCTATACACGGGGCTTGTGCTCTGGCGAGGGGAGTCTGTTCATAGGCAGTAGCGTCAGCCGACACGTCTCCAAGAGTACCGGGCTTGTGTTGGACAGCGACGAATCCTCAGCACGGTGCTCGGTTACGCGTATGTCGCTTGATGACTGGACCGTCGAGGAAGAATTTGATCTGGGCGCCTACGGCAGGGAAATTTACGATCTTGTACCTGTCAATGGAACAGGCTTGTGGCCAAGTACCAATCAGCATGATACCGCCGTACCGCGGCAGAACACCCTGGCTGAGTCGATCAAAAATCTCGTCCCGTCTGGAGCAACCTTCATATTTATCAACGGGTCTTGGAATCCCCCCTCAACGCTCGACGATCGTCACGCTCTCCCATTTCTTGAGCGAGACGGGCAATACTGGGGACTTCCGGCAACCGATGCCGTAGCGATCAGCGAGCTAGAACGACTCCGAAAGGAAGGGACCTCCTACGTTGTCTTCGCGTGGCCTGCGTTCTGGTGGCTGGACTACTACGACGAATTCCATCACTATCTTCGCTCCCGATTCGCTTGTCTCTGCGAGAACGATCAACTGGTTGCATTTGACCTTGGGTTGCCTACGCGGCATTGATGGAAAACACCGAGCCTCGGACTATGACCTCGACTTATGACCTCGACTGCGGAGGAGAAACGACATGAGGGAGAAGGCATTGGCTCAAAGGATGATTCTGTGCTCGGGGCTCCAGAATGGCGGAACTACCCTCGTTTCATGGTGCTTTCTGCAGCGAGGCGACACGAATGGCACCCTAGACATGCCACACGACGTCATTCAGACAGACTTTGAACGGGTAAACGAGCCGATCATCTGGGTAAAGGTGACGATTGCGTCCTTTCGCTGGCTCGAAATTTGTGAGGTCTATCGCGACCTCGGATGGGATCCGGAGCCATTGCTTGTAGTGCGTGATGTACGGACCACGTATTCCAGCTTGATGAACAAGGCACATGGCGTGAACGGCACAACTGCGGAAATGCCGCCTCTCCGCACGAGGTTCCGACGGTTTCTACAAGACTGGGAATTGTTTCAAGCCAACGGTTGGCCGATCGTGAAGTACGAAGATTTGGTAAATCAAGAGCGATCCACCTTGCAAGACTTGTGCGGACTCATGACCATTCCATGGGATGAGGCGATGCTGACATGGCCGAAGCCATTAGAAGACATCGCGTATGTCGCGCCGGGTTTGGTTAATGCAACACTTCTGGCTTCGACAGGGAAAGGTTCCATAGGAGCCGCGAAATTAAGTGATAAAACTCGCATCCGGATCGATGGCTTGCCAAAGATGGAACTCGATTGGCTCCAGGATGTGTTCGCTCGGTACAACGAAGTCCATGGATACCCCGTCACGGTCACCTATGAGGGAACCCAGAAGCCAACTGAGAGTATGCCGCCACCGAGACTCGAGGGAACTCCTCGGGACGTATTTGGACAGACCGGCGTAAGGGAATGGCGTGAACTGCACGAAGCGATGCAGGCTCGTCAGGCAACCGAGGGGTGGGTGCCGATGGTGCGACGAGCGACTGACGATATTGATGATTTAGTGCCACCGGGAGACGTTTTCCTCTTAGTCGATAACGGGCAAATTAGCAGTTATCTCGCGATTCACGCGAGGGCTCTGCCCTTCCTGGAGCGAGATGGACAATATTGGGGACCGCCGCCAGACGATACGACCGCTATCAGCGAGTTGGAACGACTTCGTCAGGCAGGTGCAAGTTTCATCGTCTTCGCGTGGCCTGCCTTTTGGTGGCTCGATTTCTACAGCAAATTTCATGACTACCTCCGATCGCACTTTGCCTGCACCCTGCAGAACGAGCGACTAGTGGCGTTCGACCTTCGAGAACAATTCGGAGACGACGAGACATTTTCAGAGAAGCCAAAATCCGTGGCGTGACGGTTCGAAGAGTTGGAGCGCTACTTGGATCGAGTGTGCCGTATTGAAGGGCAAACTTCACGAGCTGAACTTCGCCAATGGCTCGGATTGGTTCTGGAGATTGAGCCGAGGAGAGTCATCGAAGAAATTGGAGCATATCGTGGTCGCTCGTCTGCAGCACTCGCTGGCGGCACGTTCATGAAAACACCCAGGAGAGTCTATGTGATCGATCCACATGAACAATTTCGAGGTGGCCTTGGCGGTGCGTTCGGCCCGAGCGATCAGGCTGAACTCTTCCGCAACATCGCGGACACTGGCGTTGGAGAGGCCGTTTACGTGATTGCCTTGCCTTCGGTAGCGGCTGCACGTGCCTGGAAGGAGAGGAACATCGGACTCCTTTGGATAGACGGAGATCACGCATACGGAGGTGTTCACTCTGATTTCGTAGCCTGGTTTCCGTTCCTGACTGCGAAAGCTATCGTGGCATTTCACGACTTCGAAAGTGAGGGCGTGAGACAAACTATCCGGGAGTTCACGGACCAAGGCAAGCTGCCACATCTGGGTACCGTCGAGCAGATGTCGTCGTTCCAATGGCGAGATAACGGGATGTAGCTTGTCTCGCCACATCACCAAACACCTCA
Organism: Chloroflexota bacterium; assembly: GCA_036732245.1. Taxonomy (GTDB): domain Bacteria; phylum Chloroflexota; class UBA5177; order UBA5177; family UBA5177; genus JANWJD01. The sequence goes on from DAINCT010000068.1 coordinate 4,939, forward strand.
TCGTCAGTATCGACGACCCTGGTCCACTGAAGGGCATGAACCGTCGGATCCCGGATGCTGAGTGCCGCCAAAAATGAACGACCGACGCATTGTCCTCGGTCTCCCCGATCTGGCCGGTTACCCCGAAGGCGGTGGTCATTGGTCCGCCGTCATCCAGTATGTCCTCGGGCTGATCGACCTGGGATGCGATGTCCACGGCCTGGAAGTGATGGCCTCTACCGGGGATGAGGCACAGGATCAGAGTTACATCGGTCGGTCGATCGATCGCTGGAAGCGGTATGGGCTGGAGAATCGGTATGCCCTCCTGCTCCATGACCCGTCGGATCCACATCCGTCACTCGAATCAGGCCAGGTGCACGGCATGACCACTCGGCAGCTAACAGATGTCGTACAGAGTGCGGACCTCCTCTGGAACCTCTGTGCTGCTCTGCGACAACCTCTCCTCTCCCTCTTCCGGCGGCGGGTCCTGATTGATCTCGATCCCGGCATATTACAGATATCCGCTTTGAGTTGGGATCTGGGTCTGCACGATCACGACGTGTTTTTGACCGTCGGGCTCAAGGTAGGCGATACCGATTGTGACGTTCCCACGCTTGATCTGCCTTGGCAAACGTTTGCCCCGTTCGTGTATCTCCCGTGCTGGCCTCTCAGTGATGACCCGGGTCCCAAGGCGCCGTTCAGCTCCGTGACACAGTGGACCTGGGAGGAGCAATGGTTCGGGGATCGCGTGCTCAAGAGCTCGAAACGTGATGGGTACCTGCACTATGTTGATCTGCCGCTCCAGGCCGCTCGACCCTTTGAGCTGGCGATCAATATTGATCCGCTGGACGAAACCGGGGATCGGGAAACGCTCTCCAGACACGGATGGAATGTGGTCCATCCCCACGATGTGGCGGCGTCGCCTCACGCGTATCGCACGTATATTCAGCGTTCACGCGCCGAAATCTCCTGTGTGAAGCCGATCTACCGTGAATTGAAGACTGGTTGGCTTAGTGACCGCAGCGTGGCGTACCTGGCAAGTGGTCGTCCCGTTCTAGCGGAGGACACCGGGTTTAGCGATCACCTTCCCGTGGGAGAGGGCTTGATAGCATTCAACGCCATGGAGGAAGCGGTGGCGGGTGTGGAGGAGATTGATGCGCACTATGCACGGCACAGCAGCGTGGCACGGGAATTGGTGGAAGAGTACTTTGACTCCCGGCGCTGCCTGAGTGCCATGCTCGCGGCAAGCGAGCTGTGAATTCTCGGAGAGGAACGTTCGCCCTGGTCAGAAAATCCCTCGATTTTGTGATTACCGGTTGCCCACGCAGTGGAACCCGCTATCTCGCACGGATTCTCACCGCGCTTGGGTACGATTGCGACCACGAAGCCTGCTTCAATCCATGGCGTGTTGTGCTCGCCGAGGATCGGCCTGAAACGTGCATCTGGGGCGACTCCAGCTGGATGGCCGTCCCATTCCTCGAGACGCTTCCACCTGAGACCGTCGTGATTCACCTGGTTCGAGATCCGCTTCGTACGATCAACAGCATTCTCGGCACAGGACAGCTCGACTGGCCGAATGACTATCGCAGCTTCCTGGCTTCCCATGTGTGGGGCGATGACCTGTACTGGCCATCGGACGTCCGCGAGGCAGCGCAGAATTTTTGGGTTAACTGGAATGAGCGAATCGATGGTACGGGCCGGGTCCAGATACGAATGCAGGTCGAGCGTGCTCGCGAATCACTGGAGGTCCTCGTCGACGTGCTCGACCCCGGACGCAAACTTAGCCCGTCGGACCTGATCCGCGTGAACGAGATTCCTACAGATGAGAATGCCCGCCCGTACCTGACACCAGCCACTCTCTCGAGTGCCGATCTCATCCCGAGGTGTCGCGAACTGGCGAGTAGGTACGGCTATTCATATTGAAAAACACTTGGGCTCGACTGCATGACGGATAAATACCTCATCGTCAATGCAGACGACTTCGGCGCCTCCCCCGGCATCAATCGCGCGATTGTGGACTGTCATGTGCGTGGCATCGTGACCAGCACGAGCTTGATGGTGACGGGGCACGCGGTGCAGGAGGCGGTGGAGCTCAGCCGCGAGTACCCCTCGCTTGGACTTGGTCTCCACTGGGACGTCTGGGGCGAGGAGGAGCATGAGTTTCCCCTGGACAATCACGCCGCGGTGCGCGCCGAAATCGAACGACAGCTGGACGCCTTTCATCGGCTCGTCGGCCGCATGCCGACCCACGTCGATTCCCACCAGCACGCGCATCGTCGCGCAGATCTCATGCCTCTTTTTGTTGAAGCTCTCGCATCGCTTCAGATCCCGTTGCGGGAAGACGGCCGCGTCCAGTATGTTGGCGGATTCTATGGACAGTGGGAGTGGAAGGTTACGGATCTCGAGCACGTGAGTGTGCCGTTCCTGCAGTGGATCCTGCGAAACGAGGTTCTTGAGGGGTGGACGGAGATTTCCTGCCATCCGGGTTATGTATCGCCTGAATTCACGTCCGTCTACAACCACGAGCGGGAAGTCGAGGTTCAGACGCTGTGCGATCCTCGCATTCGCCGGACTATCCAGGATCTGGGGATTCACCTGATGAGCTATGCCGACTATCCGGGTCTGAGACTGGCTAATTCCTGAGGTCACGGTGAAGACGCCGGCCCAGAGTACACCGTCGATGGACCGTGCGTTACTCTTGGTCAGCAATCGGTCTGCCGGGAGACGAGACTAGCCTCTCAAGTGTCATGATGAGGACGTGGCTCTCAGTTCAATGAGGTGTAACAGACATGGCACAGGCAAATTCTCGTCTCGACGTTTTGAGCCAGGAACCGTATAACGCGGAAACCGTGTTGGCCGAGCACCCCGGGGTCATCACGCCCACCAGTGCGTTTTACAAGCGAAACCACTTTCCGATTCCCAACGTGGACCTATCGACCTGGACGTTGACGGTGGATGGCGAAGTCGAGCAACCACAGACACTGAACTATGATGCGATCCTGTCGCTGCCACGCCGAACGCTGACCGCGACCCTCGAATGTGCCGGCAATGCTCGCGTGTCTTTCGAGCCACCGGCCGAGGGTGAACCGTGGAAGTATGGGGCAGTGAGCACAGCAGAGTGGACGGGGACGCCCCTGGCGGGAGTCCTCGGTGCGGCAGGACTCAGAGATGAGGCCTGGGAGATCACGTTCGAGGGCGCCGATCGGGGGGCGGTGGCGGGGAAGGACGGTTCGATCGTGTTCGAGCGCAGTCTGCCGGTGGAGCGTGCGCTCCATCCCGACACGCTGCTGGTCTACGCGATGAACGGTGAGCGATTAGTTCGAGAGCACGGAGCGCCCATTCGTCTCATCGTTCCCGGGTGGTACGGCATGGCATCTGTGAAGTGGCTGGAACGTGTCCGGGCGTCGACCGAGCAGTTCCGCGGATTCTTTCAGTGGGATCGGTACATGATGGTCGATCCCACCGACGAGAGCCGTCGAGAACCGCTGGGAACCATGCGCATGCGCTCGATCTTCACGGAACCCGTCAATGGGTCTACCCTGTCACGCGGACATCACCACATTCGGGGCCTAGCCTGGTCCGGATCGGCGACGGTCGAGCGGGTAGACATCAGCACCGATGCCGGCGAATCCTGGCTTCCGGCCTATTTCACCAGCCGGGCGCAGCCGTATGCCTGGCGGCACTGGGAGTTCGGCTGGGACCCCGACGCCGCGGGATCCTACAACCTACAAAGCAGAGCAACGGATGTCCACGGCGATACCCAGCCGGTCGAAGCGAACTGGAACCGGCTGGGATACGCCAACAATGCAATCGTGTCGGTGGACGTCACCGTCGTCTGAGGAACCTACGCAGCTTCCTGGCTCCTCTGCTGCACGGTCGGCTGGATGTTCTGGTTGAGCTTGAAAACATTCGTCGGATCGTACTTATTCTTGAGCACGACCAGCCGGGCGTAGGTGTCCGGCGCATACGCCTCCCGGATTCGGCCTTCGCCTTCATCTCCCAGGAAGTTGACGTAGACACCGTGGGCGTACGGACGCATGTCCTCGTAGAAGCGATCTGCCCAGGCGTGGTGGATGGGCGACTCGGCGGGATTCATCCAGAGATTGACCCCAGCGAGAAAGATGCCCTGTGCACGATGTGAAAAGGCGGTAGCATCGGTCGACACGCGCGCCATGGCGCCGCCCAGGACGCGTAGTTGGATGAGGCCGAACGGCGACGAGATCGAGTTCATCTGCCGCACACACCACGCGACGTTCCGTCGACATGTGGTCTGCGTCGTTTGACCGGGGTCCCGGTGGAAATGTCCTGGATCGCTGATATTCGCGCTTGACTCTCACGCCGCGTGAGGGTTTTACGGTAAGAACAGGACGACACACCAAGCGGAAAGGAGGACCATGCATGTCGACCACCAGATGGACCATCGGGCGATTGGCAAAACGAACTGGTGTGTCGGTACGCGCTTTGCGCCACTACGATGAGATTGGCTTGCTGTCGCCCGCGGGTCGCACCGAATCCGGCTACCGGTTATACGTTGCCGAGGACATCGCTCGCTTGCATCTGGTCAAGACGCTCCGGCAGTTGGGATTCTCGCTGCTCGAGATCCAGGAACTGTTGGACCAAGCTATCGGCTCACCACGGCAGTTGGTAGCCGACCACCTGCGCCGTTTGCACGAGCACATTGCGCTGGAGCAGCGATTGTGTGAGCGCCTGGAGGGGCTCACCGTGCGGTTGTCCACGGCCGTGAACATTTCTTCCGAGGAGTTTTTAGACCTGATCGAGGTGATGAGCATGGTTGAGAACAGCGAAAAGTACTACACACCCGAGCAGCTCGCGTGGCTGCAGGAACGAGCAGAGACGGTAGGCACAGAGCGGATCCGGCAGGTTGAAGCGGAATGGCCGCAGCTGATCGCGGAGGTGCGAACCGAGATGGAACGTGGCTCCGATCCCCGGGAGGAGCGGGTGCAACGCCTCGCCGCCCGTTGGCGCGGGCTGATTCAGGAATTCAGCGGCGGGAATCCCGAGATCGAGACCTCACTGCGCACCATGTACGCGAATGAGCCTCAACTCAGACAGCACACCGGGGTGCAGGCCGACGTGGTCGAATACATCACGAGGGCATTGGCCGCGACTGAGTAGCCCGGAAGCGTGGGCAACCTCACTCATCGATCTCCCTGGAAGTTAGGTTCAGGGCGCGGCGCCACGCTCCTGCTTCAGCCCCGTGCGGTTTCTCGTGGGACTGGTAATCATACTTGCGCGCCAGCTCTTCAAGCTCGGTCGTGATGCGTTCCAGCATGGGCCGCTCCGTCTCCAGCACGATCGCCCAAGCGGCCTGCACCTGACATCGCTCGAAAGCCAGCCGGAAGTGGGGGATGCAGAGGCCGTCCGATCGGCGGAAGGCAGCCGCAAACTCTGCATCCCCCAGTCCGCCCAGCAGATTGTCGGTCGCGAGCAGCTCGATGTCGCCCTCGACCACGCAGAGAGGACAGGGTGGTCGTGGGGACAGGCCGCTCTTTGAGTCGAAGAAACGTGCGAACTGCCCGGGTTTGCCTGCTGGACGATCGTACATGCCGCCCTCCACGTCGCGCAGATCGTTGATCAGCACGTCACGAAGGATCAGGGCAGTACCAAGAGCGTCGGCGTGCCGGGAAACGAGTCGGGCATGATGGCGACAGAAGCCACGAGCGGCACGAATCGTTTCACGGGTGGCCACGTCGACGGCACGTTCGTAAAACAGCGCATCGATGTGGTTTCGCACCCCATCGTCGACGAACGTACACGTCGGGCATGCGGTCGGCACTCGTTCGAGCGCACGTTTCATCTCGAAGGCCGTTCGGCTCATCCCCGGCCCACGGGTTCCGTCAGCGCTCACCCTGTTCCTCCCGCCGCATGTACATCCAGCTACTCTACCCTACCGGAGAAATATCCGTTCCATGCTTCCACACCGTCTCTTTCCCTCATTTCTACCCACATACGGTGTCATATAGCTTGACAAATTCGATGCATTGCCTCAGTGTGTGCTAGACAAACCCCGAGTGAGAGCACCATGGCTACGTTCCGCAGCATCCTGGAAACGGCAAACGGACTTTACCGTGAATCCCGTACTGGACAGGGATATCAGCCGTATGATTTGCTGCACGACCTGCCAGACGAAGCGCTCGACGCTCCGGCGCACATTCACAAAGTGAGCCCCGGTGTCTACCGGATCGAAGTGGAGAAATCCGACAACGAAACGTACGACCTTTTTTCCCGCCGGCGCGCAGTGCGTCCCGGAGACGGAGATACAATTCATGCTGATTGAGAGAGATCGAGCAGGGAGCGGAAGATGGTCCATGCTGCGCCGGTGGGCGTTGATCGTTCCCGTGATTGCAGCGGGCCTGGTGGGATCAACCAAGGTGGGAGCGAAAACGTCATTCGCGCCTGTACCAGGAGCCGGCAACTGCCCCATCTTTCCCACCACCAACGTGTGGAACGACAATATCTCATCGCTGCCGGTGGCCTCCAATTCGGCAACCATCATCAACACGATCGGAGCCGGCATCGGCTTGCATCCGGACTTCGGCTCAAATCTCAGCTACGGCATACCGTACAACGTGGTACCGGATTCAACTCCCAAATCCACTGTTAAGTTCACGTATGCATCCGAGTCCGATCCTGGCCCGTACCCGATCCCCGCGAGCCCGCAAATTGAAGGAAGCAGCGATCATCACATGCTCCTGGTCGACAAAGACACGTGCTATCTCTACGAGCTGTGGAATGTCAGTAAACGGAAGGGACATTGGTCCGCCGGATCGGGCGCGATCTGGAACCTGAACTCCAATGCGCTTCGACCGGATGGCTGGACCAGCGCGGATGCCGCCGGTCTTCCGATCCTGCCGGGCCTCGTGCGCTACGACGAGGTGGCATCCGGCGTGATCAGCCACGCGCTCCGTTTCACGGTCCCACAAACGCAGAAGGCCCACATCTATCCGGCACGGCACGACGCCGGATACAGCACGAGCCCCAGCTATCCCCCTATGGGTCTACGTCTCCGGCTCAAGGCGTCGTTCGACATCTCAAAGTTCAGCTCACAAAACCAGGTGATCCTCACCGCGCTCAAGCAGTACGGCATGTTGTTGGCCGACAACGGCTCGGCCTGGTACATAACCGGCGTATCGGACAGTCGATGGAACGACTCCGACCTGCACCTGATCAACGGTGTGCATGGGTCGGACTTTGAGGTGGTGAATACCTCCGGTTTGGTCAATGGCCCATAGCAATTGGTCGAATCTGGCGAAGCGAGCCGTGTGACTCCAACGTAAAAGAGAGCGCCTCTTTCGAAGCGCCCTCTTAAACATCTCACGCCAGAGTGGTAATTCGCCGCGCGCTGCTAGTTGGTGAGGTCGCTCACCGCATTTTTAACGTCGCCTTTGGCCTGGTCCAGCTTTCCTTTGCCCTGGTTCGCCTGACCCTCGACCTTCTGATCTTCATTGCCGGTCAAATCGCCCATGGCTTCCTGGGCGCGGCCTTTCAGCTCTTCACCCTTGCCGCCGACGCGGTCGCTATCACCTGATGTCATGATTGAACCTCCAATCAGTGGTCGGAACAGTAGCCTGCTCCTACATCACGGTTGATATGCAAGAGGCGTGCCGCT
>DAINCT010000069.1:0-12508 GCA_036732245.1 Chloroflexota bacterium
CTCGAGAAACGGTACGGCTATCCGCCCCGTTCCCACCCCGATTTCCAGAAATCTCGTCTCCGCGGTCGCGCCCGTAGCTGCGATCACCCGGTCCACAATGCGATCCAGGACGTGGGCCGGCATCTCCCGCGTGGCGTCGTAGATGTCGGCGACGCGATCGAAGTTTTTCACGAGTGTGCCGGCTCGGGCAGCGAGTCCCCCGGGTGGGTCGCCGTCCGGGTACGTACCATCGGGCCGACCTGCGGGACGGTGAATCGGAAGGTCGTGCCCTTCCCGACCTCGCTTTCCACCTGGACATGACCGCCATGCCCTTCCACGATCTCTCGCACGATCGCAAGTCCCAGACCCGAGCTGCCCTCGGCCCGTTCTCGACTCTTGTCCGAGCGATAAAAGCGCTCGAAGACTCGATTCAAATCCTGTGGTGGAATCCCCGCGCCTGTGTCGCGCACGCTGATCTCTACCCAGCCCACGCCGATGGAGCTGGCCGACACCGTGACCGAGCCTCCGGACGGAGTGTATCGCAGCGCATTGTCCACCAGATTGCGCAGTGCCCGTTCCAACTGGCCCTCGTCCACGCTAATGGGGGGCGTCGTGTCAGCGACATCGTTGCGCAGTGCCACTGTTTCCGGTTCTTCCCGCCCCCGCGCAACGCGATCCAGGAGATTCTGGACGAACGGGCGCAGCTCCAGTGGATGACGCTGCAGCGACTGGAGACCGGACTCGAGCCGAGTGAGCTGCAATAGATCCTCAACCAGCCGCTGCATCTTGATCGATTCCTCATAGATGTACTCAGCGGATGTCGTGACCTCACCCGGTCCTGCCGTCCCGTCGAGCAACGCTTGCGAGAAGCCGGTGATCATCGTCAGTGGCGTGCGCAAGTCGTGCGACACATTGGCAACGAAGTCGCGCAGCACGCGATTGCTGGACTGAACCCGTTCCGCCATCTCATTGAACCGTGACGCCAGCAGCGCAATCTCGCCATCGCCCTGAGCCGGCACCCGTACGTCGTAATCACCCTGCGCCATGCGCACCGTGGCCCGCCTGATTCGCACCAGCGGGCGAGAGATGGAGAAGGTGAAATACAGCCCGATCGTGAGCCACACCAGGAGCGCGGTTATCAGCACCGCCACGAAGACGCCCCCCAGCGAACCAAGGTCAGGTCGCACATCCGCAACCCGCGCCACCAACAGCACTGCCCCGGCCGGTCGGCCATGAGTGCCCAGCAACGGGCTCTGAAACGTGTAGTAATTATTGTTCTGCCGCAGAGCGACCACGGCGCTTTCCGCCTGTTTGAGGGCATTTGGGTCGAGCCGGTAGAACTTACTGCTGCCGCGTGCCTCTTTGAAGCCGTTGAACGGCAGGCCATCTGTTCCGACGATGATGATCCTTGCCTGTAAGAGGCGGCCAGAGAGACTGACGAGCTGTTGCAACTCCGCGTTTCGCCCGTGACGAGCGAACAGAGCATCGACCTGGACCGCAATCCGCCGTGCCTGCTGGGCCCGGTCGCTCTTACGCACGTCGGTGCTGCGCTGCACCAGGATCGACGTAAAAACCCCGACCACCACCAGCAGCCCCACCAGCGTGATGAGAAGGTTGGATATGACGAGCCGGCTGCGGAAACTGTCCAGCATGGTGATTCTTACCGCATTTTATCAAGGGCTCGAAGCGCGCGATTTCGTATCCTGAGCCAGAGCAATGGACGAGGGGAGGCTGACATGCACCGTGTCGGGTTAATAGGCCTGGGCGCCATGGGAATGCCGATGGGCCGCAACCTACTCAAGGCCGGGTTCGAACTCACCGTCTGGGCTCGCCGGCCCGAGAGCGCCACGGAAATCCTGGCCGAGGGAGCCGTCTGGGCGGCGTCGCCCAGGGAGCTGGCGGAGCGCTCTGACGTGGTCGTTTTGATGGTCACCAACTCACCGGATGTGCAACAGCTCGTGCTCGATGCAGGTGTGCTCGACGGTGCTGCGCCCGGTTCGGTGATCGTCGATATGAGCACCATCGCACCGGCTGTCAGTCGATCGCTGGCGGCGGCCTGCGCGGCCCGAAACGTGACGTTCCTCGATGCCCCGGTGAGTGGCGGCACGCAGGGCGCGGCGGCCGGCACGCTGACGATCATGGTGGGAGGCGAGGCGGAGGCTCTCGAGCGGGTACGACCGGTGCTGGATGCCATGGGCGCCAGGATCTTTCACGTTGGCCCATCAGGCGCGGGCGAGGTCGTCAAGCTCGTCAACAATGTGCTGGTGGGCGTCATTGCGGCCGCCACGGCCGAAGCCCTCGTGCTGGGCGTGAAGGCCGGAGGCGATGCGGAAGTCATCGCGCAGGTGGTCGGCGCCAGCACAGGAGCAAGCTGGCAACTTGCAAATCAATTTCCCCTGCGTGCCTTCAATGGCAGTTTCCGTCCCGGCTTCATGACAAATTTGCTGGCGAAGGATCTGGGGCTGGCGCTCGACCTCGGCGACGAGATCGGTGCACCGCTCTTTCTGACTGCCCTCACCCGCCAACTTTATGGCGAGGTTCAGGCCAAAGGCTACGGCGCCGACGATTACACATCGATCTTACGAATCCTGGAGTCGGTCGCCGGGGTGAGCGTGCGTACTGATCCGGTCGCGGGTGGGTAGCTCCCGGGGCGGACCAAGCACGGTCCATCCCCGCACCAGCGCCAATGCTTGTCCCACCGCGCGCCTGCACACTTTTTGGAACTCAGGCGAGTAGCCGTACTCCGACGCGGCGGCGCAGAACTCCTGTTCGTCGACGACCCGCGGGCGATGGCCGGGGCGCCACACCACATCCAGTTCGTGGTCCGTGTAACAGAGTTCCCCGTTCTGGATGTGCGCCGGGCTGGCGATGTGCACATAGACCTGCTTCAACCGGCCATCCGGCAGATACACCTCAACCAGGTTGTACGGACGGGCGAACCAGTAGATGGTACGGATGTCGAAACTGCTCACCCACCCGCCTTTAGGCCCGTCAACGTAGTGTCCGGCCGGCGACACGGTGACGATCTTCTCGTCGTCGATCGACTCGACTCGTGCAGACCACCAGCGATACGTGTGCCCGTCAGCCTTCAGGGCACGGACAATCATCACCTCTCCCGATCGGATCACGGGAGATCTATGGAGTCGCGAGGACTATTCACAACTTGGTGGAACCTTTCCACGTTCTGTCAACGATTCGTCAACATGTTTCCGATTGAGGTCTTGACGCCGACGCCGGTTGACTGTATTGTGTGCGCCAGTACTATCAAGGCAGAGAGAATGGATTATAAGTGTCTGACGTGCGGTTCGGCGCACGGGGAACCTACTGATAACTCTAGCGAAAATTGGTACTGGCGTATCGTGGAAAACGGGCGCATCGGCCCGTTTTGCTCTGAGTTGTGTAGCAAAGAGTTTCGCCTGGTAACCGAGGCGGCCTTCAGCTTGACCGAGTGGGAACGTCTGCACTTTTTGAAGTGGCGGGTGCTCAATGGTGAGCTGCACGATCCCCGCCGAGACAGCTCACAGATCGCCAGTTAGCGACCGAGTTCGGACGTACCTTATGGCATCGCGCCTGGCACGGGCTGTACCGTTATAGGACCGACCGAACGTCGAGTTCCAGCGCGAGCCATGGAACCGCCGCCCGATTGATCACGAGTTGCACCGGCTCGCCCTTCAGTAGGATGGGCGGCGGGTCGATCACGCGGCCGTCGAGACGATAGCGTGCCAGCCGCCCGATCGTAATCCATCTGCTTCCGCCGGTATCAAGCCTCACGTCCACGTGCCGCCCATCGAGCGTTAGTCGCAGCACAGAACCCGACACGCTACGTAGCGGCAGGATCGGATCAACGTCGTACATGATCTTGGTGGCGATCCACCTGCCCTGGACGTGCTTGGCATTGACCACGGCGTAATCGTCGCGTGCCAGACCCTCAACATTTGCTTCGGCACTGCTGCCGGTGAGCTGGGTTTGCGGGTTGATTGAGATCGTCACCGAGACATTCGGTTGGAGCAACACGAATGCGGTCGGGCTGCCGTTCGCGGGCAACAGAGCTGTGACCTGACCGACGAAACGCGCACGGTCGATCACCTGGAGCCGAAAGGCGTGTGCGGGCGATACGTATCCGCCGACGAACAGCAGCAGCGCTCCGAATACTGAGACGATGCATCGCCGTCTCATCGCTCCAGAAATCCACTTTGTTGAACGCACATTCATTGCCCCTAAGTGTAGTGAGTGCAAAGCCGGTTGTCCTGGCTGCAGGCTTACCATCAGGTTAACTTTCGGTTACAAATGACGCCTTTATGGCATGTACTCCGCGGTCCATCGATAAAATGGTTCAATCGATCTGTCAACTGGGAGGAATAGTGGTAACCAAGGGCGATATTCTGATCGTCGATGACGAACCGGGAATTGTTCGGTTGATCGCGATGTATCTGGAACGTGAAGGGTTCGGCACTGCGAACGCGCGGACCGGCGCCGAGGCGCTGGAGACCGTGCGACGGACTCCCCCCGCCCTGGTTATCCTCGATATCATGCTTCCCGACATTGACGGCTGGGAGGTCTGTCGGGAGATTCGGCGCTCCAGCGACATACCGATCATTATGCTCACTGCCCGTGACGAGGATGAAGATAAGATCGTTGGGCTTGAGATGGGCGCCGATGACTACGTCACCAAGCCCTTCGTCCCGCGCGAGTTGGTGGCTCGAGTCAAGGTGATCTTGCGGCGGGCCCGCCAGGCGCCGGCCGACACCACGAGTGACGCATTGCACCTCGGCGTGTTGAGCATCGACCCGGCGCGCCGCGAGGTCCATCTCGAAGGCGAGCCGATCCGGCTGCGTGCCAAGGAATTTGATCTGCTGCTCGAGCTGGCCCGCAAACCCGGTATTGTCTTCGAGCGTGAAAAGCTGTTGCAGGACGTATGGGGCTACGATTTCTTTGGAGACAGCGGCACGATCGATGTGCACGTACGCCGGCTGCGCGCCAAGCTGAACGACGATTCCTCGAACCCGCGGTTCATCGAAACCATCTGGGGCCGAGGCTACCGTTTCAAGGATCCTGCCAAGACGGTCTGATCGGCTGGACCCGCTCGACTCAACCTCTACGTGGAATCACCTACGCGCGCGTGAGCACTGTCTGATATCATGCTCACACGTGTCTCCGCATGGATTTCTGGGCGGGGAACACTTCATCTCACCTTTTTTTGGAGCAGTCGAATGCCCGTCCCTCATGTCGTAACGTCGATCCCGGGTCCTAAATCGCTCGAAATGTACGAGCGCGAGCGCGAACTCATCGCACCAGGTCTGCAGAGCGTGACGCAATGGTCCCGCGTCTGCATTTCTCACGGCGAAGATTGCGTGCTCTACGATCTGGACGGCAACGCTATCCTCGACTTCATGGCCGGAATTGGCGTGTGCAGTATCGGCCACGGCCATCCCGCCTGGACCGCAGCCGTCTCCGAGCAGGCGGGCAAGCTGGCGGCAGGTGGGTTTACCTCCGAGGCGCGCGTGCGCTTGCTCGAGACGATGCAGTCGATTCTGCCGCCGTCGCTCGACAAAATGCAGTTTTATAGCGGCGGCGCCGAGGCGGTTGAGGCCGCTCTTCGACTAGCACGGTGCGCCACCGGTAAATCCATGGTGGTCGGATTCTGGGGTGGATATCACGGCAAGACCGAGGGCACCCGCCCGCTGTCGGAGGGAGAGCAGGTTGGCTACGGACTTCCGACGCCTGGCCTGGTCGCCGCTCCCTATGCCGATCCCCGTCACTCCCCCTTTAGCGGTGACGGTGACCTGGTCGAACGGACTGCCGATTTCCTGCGGGAGATGATCGCACACGGCACCAATCGGGATATCGCCGCCATCATCGTGGAACCGGTGCAGGGACGCGGTGGAAATATCGTGCCACCGCCCGGCTTCTTGCGGGCAGTCCGCGAGGTTGCGCATGAGGTCGGTGCGCTCTTTATTGCCGACGAGATGATCACCGGTTTCTATCGCACGGGTCCGGCCTTTGCCTTCATGCACGAAGACTGCGTGCCCGATATCCTCATTATGGGCAAGGGGTTCGGTAACGGCTATCCGGTAAGTGGTGTAGCCACGTCCGAAGAGATTGCCCGCTCGGAGCCGTGGGGCAAGCCCAGCGGTAATTCGTCCAGCTACGGCGGTAACGCGCTCGCCTGCACCGCGGCTGCCGCCACGGTGCAAGTGTTGCGCGACGAGCGCCTGGGTGAAAACGCCCAAGAAGTAGGCGCCCACATGTTGAGACGTCTGCGCCGTCTGGTGGAGCAATCTCCGATCGTGGGAGATGTTCGAGGGAAAGGGCTTCTGATCGGCATCGAGTTGGTGCGGGAACCCGGCAGCCGAGAGCCGTTGACCAGGGAAGAAGTCAAACCAATCTTTCTCGAGCTCCTTTCGCGTGGTTTGTTGGTGATGCCCTCGGGCTCCTCACTGCGAATCAATCCACCTTTGACGTTGACGCGCCAATTGGCCGATGCCGGTTGCGACATTCTGGAAGAGGTGCTCGTGGGCGCACGGGTCGGTGCTGCTGGCACCGCGCTATAAGGAGTGCAAACGTGCGCCGACTAGGAATGTTGGGCTTCGGAAGCATCGCGGAAAACGGTCACCTACCCGCGCTGCAATCATTCCCCGGGATGCAGGTGGTCGCGGTCGCGGACGTGTCACCGGAACGTCTCGCGCGAGCCCGCGAGCTGTTGCCCGGGGCCGCCTTGTATGACTCGCCTCACAAGCTCATCGCCGATGCCGACGTGACCGGAGTGGATATTTGCACGCCTCCCAATACGCACGCCGACCTCATCGTGGCCGCATGCGAGCGTGGCCTCGGGGACGTCATCTGTGAGAAGCCGCTCGTCCTGACCGAGGATGAGTATCGTCGGGTGGCGCGCGCTCGTGCAGCCAGTGGCAGCCGCGTTGTGAGCGTCAACAACTGGATGCACTCCGATCTCAACCGGCATGTGTCGGCTGTGTTAGAAGCTGACACGATCGGGTCGATACTGAGTATAGAGCTCCAAACCGGTAGGCCCGCCGCCGCTCTGGGCAATGGTGGGTGGATGCCTCGATGGCGTACCGATCTGGCACACTCCGGTGGCGGCATCATCCTCGACCACGGATGGCACCAGTTCTACCTGCTGCTCGGCTGGATGCGAGAGCCTATTCAGACTGTCAGTGCAACTGCGCGTACGGTCGATCCCCGCCATGCGCCGGTCGAGGACGAGGCCGAAGTTGAAATGCAATTCGCCAGTGGCACTGGACGGGTGGAGCTGTCATGGACCTCAAAAGAGCGCACGAATCGCGGCTTTATCCAAGGATCGGACGGCAGCATCGCCATTCATGACGATCGAATCGAGGTACAATCGGGGGTTAAGACACGTGAGTTGCCATTCGCGGGACGTCTGACGCAATCGTCCTACCATCCCGACTGGTTTCAAGCGATGTTTCGCCGTAATCTGCTGGACGAAGACCGGACGGAAGCCGATCGCAACTTCGCCGAAGCAGGTGCGCTTGTGAGCGCGATCCAAGCGGCGTATGATTCAGCCAAAGCGGGTGGTACGCCCCGTACCCCATTGGTCCAATAGAGCTACCTCAACACTCACTGAGAGAAGGAACAGAGCAGCCATGTCTGCCGTCAACGTGCAACAACTCCCTCGCACGGGAGTTTTCGTGGGTGGCCTCGCGTTCACGCTGCAGGTGCTGATCGCCATCTCAATCGAGGCCGGTGATGATCTCGGTCGGGGGCTGTTCTCTCAGCACGGCACACACGAGGGCATCGATCATGCCCGGAGTCTGACCGCGTTCGAGGTCTCGCATGGCTTTTTCGTCGAGCCGGCGTGGCAGTTGTTCTTTCTACAGACTCGACACATCTTTGTCTTGACTATTACCTCGGAGGCTGTGGAGCGACTGATGAATGGGATCTACGTGCTGGGGCACGTTGGTGTCACGCTGGGGGTGGCCCTATGGGTCTATACGTATCGACGCCGGTGGTTCGGGCTGCTTCGGAACGTCGTGATTCTGGTCAATCTGTTTGCCCTCGTGATATATGAGAATTTCCCGGTGGCGCCGCCCCGACTGACAACGGGGCTGATCTTCGATCACCATCCCTTCACGTTCCGAGACACGCTCTTCGGAGTCGTCGACGCCGGCGGTCGAGTTGTTGGGACGCAGACCGGTTATAACGAGTTCTCGGCCCTGCCGAGTGTTCACATGGCGTGGGCGGTAGTCGCCGGGACAGCCCTCGTTATCCTGGCACGTCCGCTCTGGGTGAAAGCTCTCGGACTGATCTATCCCATGTGCATGTTGATTGCGGTCGTCGTCACGGGTAATCACTATCTGCTCGATGTCGTGGGAGGAATCGTAGTCGTCGCAATGGCATACGGTGTGGCGACGCTCCTCGATCGCTGGTGGAACAGTCCCGATCGCACGATGTTTCGTTCACGTGGAGCGCTAAGTGGTGCTCCTTAGGGGTAAGCGTGGGGCACTGCTGAGTCTCATTTGTGCCCATCGACGTCTGTCCGGACATGCGCCATAATGAGCAATACTGAGAACTGGCTGAAAATTAACAAGGAGTTGCACGTTCATGTTCGGTCCAATTGAGGCGAGGGCGCGCCGCATTTCGATGCGGGTGATCCAGCCCATTGCCGAGAGTCGGATTTCCCCCAACACGTTAACCGTCGTCGGTCTCTTGTTGAATTTCCTCACGGCGGTGGTTATCGGTGGTGGGTATCTCTTTGCCTCGGGCGTCTTGCTGCTCTTTGCCGGTGTCTTCGACATGGCGGACGGTGCGCTGGCACGGATCAAGGACGCGTCGTCAGAATTCGGTGATTTCCTCGACGCTACGCTCGATCGCCTGGCGGAGGCCAGCGTCGGCCTCGGTTTGCTCTGGCACGCCATGGTTAAAAACGATGACATTCAGGTCGGCCTGATTTACGCGGTCGTCCTTGGTTCCGTCATGATTTCATACGCCCGGGCGCGTGCTGAAGTCCTCAACCTGGAATGTGAGGTCGGGATCATGGCACGTCCCGAGCGCATCGTGATTCTGGCGGTAGGGCTCATCCTGGCCCAGGTGACCCAGGAGTTCGCGCTGACGGTCATCCTCGTCATATTATGCCTGTCCACCTACTGGACCGTGGCGCAGCGTATCTTTCACGTGTATCGCATCACACACGGTAGCGAGCAAGGGCTGAATAGTTAGTATGGCGGCCCTGCTCTTCTATATCGGCCTCGGGGCCTTACTTACCCTCGAAGAAGCCGGCGTCTTCTTCCTGCCCGGTGATATTTCGCTGGTGGCCGCCGGTTTGCACGGCGCGCAGGGTGGTTCGATTATTTTCTTCTCCTGGATCGCCGGGAGCCTCGGAATGGTGATCGGATCGTCCATCCTGTTTCACGGGGTCTCGCAGGCCGACTCGGTGAGTCGTGTCGTGCCGGTACGCGTGGTTGCACTCATCCATCGACATCAGGTGAAGGGCGTGGCGATCGCTCGTCTCGTGCCCGGGCTTCGGAATGCTACGGTCTTTGCTGCCGCCGGTGCTCGCCTGCCGTATCGCACGTTTCTGCTCGGGTTAGTTCCCGCCGCCCTGGTGTGGTCGGGGCTGCTGCTGGCGCTTGGATGGTTCGGTGGTGCCGCCATGCTGGCCGCATTTGGGCAACTCCACCACTCTCCGTTCTTGAAGCTTCTCTCGTTCGGCTTACTGCTTGCGGCCATTGTCTACCTCTGGGTTCGTCTCAAACGATCGGAAAAGTCGGAGGCCTCGATCGGTCCCCCCATACAGGCGAGCGACGCGCGCCACGGGTAACGGGTACAATACGCCCCTATGGACTACGAGATACGGCCTATCACGGTCGAGGAATACCCAACATTTGCGCGCACCGTCGGTTCAGTCTTCGGCGAGACGGTCTCCGACGAGGAAGTTGCGGAGTGGTTTAAAAGCACCGACGTGACCCGCACCGTGGCGGTGTTTGACGAGGGTGCCATCGTCGGTACGACCGACTCAATCGCCTTCCAATTTACTGTCCCTGGACTTCAAACGCTGCCGGTCGCCGGCGTGACTGCCGTGTCGGTGCTTCCCACACACCGCCGCCAGGGACTACTGACCGCGATGATGCGGTATCAACTCGACGATGTCCGAAAGCGCGGTGAGCCGCTCGCTATTCTGCTGGCATCCGAGAGCGTCATTTACGGCCGCTTCGGGTACGGTCTGGCCACCACCCAGGGGCACTTTGAGGTCGAACCCAGGTATGCTTCCTTCGCTACTCACCCCGAGCAATGCGGACGGCTGAGGATCATCGACAAGACAGCTGCCGCGGCGATATTGCCGGGTGTCTACGATCGATATCGACTGTCGCAACCGGGCGCAGTAAGCCGGAGCGGGCCATGGTGGGATCGTCATATCAGCGACCCGGTGCGCAATCACCGCGGAGCTAGCGAGCGGAATCACGTGATTTATGAAAATGACTCCGGCCAGGTTGACGGGTACGCGTCATATCGCATCAAGGATAACTGGGCGCACGGCTTCCCGCAGAACACGCTGATCTTGACGCAGCTCATCGCCGCGAATCCGGAGGCGCACAATGCCTTGTGGCGTTTCTGCCTCGGTGTCGATCTGGTCGGGACGCTGGATGCGCGGAACTTCCCGATTGAGGAACCCTTACGCTGGATGTTGAAGGATCCCAGACGGCTTCGTCTGGTCGACTCAATCGATTTTCTGTGGGTCCGACTGGTGGACATCTCCTCTGGTCTGGCGGGCCGCCACTATGCAACTGAAGGGCGGATTGTCTTCGAGGTGGAGGATGGGTTTTGCCCGGAAAATTCGGGCCGGTATGTGTTGGAAGGCGGACCGGATGGCGCAACCTGTGGTCGATCCGATGCCACCGCCGACCTCACGCTCCGAATCGCGGATCTGGGCGCTACCTACTTGGGAGGTGTCGGATTAACGACCCTCGCCCGCGCGCGTCGGGTGACGGAACACACGCCGGGCGCACTCCGTCGAGCCGATGCAATGTTCGCTTGTGATCCACCCGCCTGGTGCTGCACCGACTTTTAATTCGGTTTCGGCTTTCCCATGTCATTTCGGACCATTTTCCCGATCGCCTGTTTTCTCCTGGCTTTCTCTATCCCTGGACGCGCGCGAGATACGACTGCAACTTCGAGCTCGCCGTCGTCGACCAGTGAGGATTCGTAACGCCGTTGAAGGCCGCGTGGTCGTTCGAATTCGAGCCGTTGAGCGCGAAGAAACTCCAACCGACGTTTGGATTGTCGCGCAAATAGTGCAGGAAGAATTGGAACCAGGTTGCCTGATTCCCCGGCTGCTGGACGTCGATGCATTTGGGATTGTTGGTGCACGTCCCGAACTCGCCGATCCAAATCGGCGCCGCATACGGCGCATTCGGATCCTGCACGATGAACGACCAATGGACGTGCCACACCTTCTGTATCGAGGCGTATGTCATTTGCGGAAACCAGGGGAAGTTCCATTTCCAGGGACCCCAATCGTGCGGCGAGTACACCAGTTGGTGCGGAACGTTCAATATCACGGGGAAATCCCTCACGCCGGTGAGTGTGCTCCCCCACCAGTACGCATCCACTCCGCCGGACTGCGAGGCGTCGGGGTACAGTTGCACGCCTTCCACGAACATGAGGAGATGCGGGTTGACCGCAAGCACGGCATTGCCGCCCCGTTCGGCCGCGAGGCGCCAGTCTGTCGCTGGGTTGTCCACCCCGTTGGTCGGGCCCCAGGTCGCTCCCTGGTTAACATACGCTTGCACCGTCCACGGACCCGGTCCGTCGGTATGAGGCTCGTTCCGCAGATCGAAACCGATCACCGCATCATCGTGCAGGTATCGTCGTGCCAGCCCAACCCAATCGTTGATCCAGGAGGATTCGGGATATTGCGACGTGTACCAGAGCGGTTCGTCCAGGAAGTTCACGGTCTTCGGTCGCGAGGCACGACAGCGGTGATCGTCCAGAATGATTTTGAGCGAGATCCTATGCGCGTACGCCACGATCGAGTCCAGGACGTCCAGCGCGTGCCTGCCCTTGAATTGCGGATTGGCCGCGACCTTGTCGGTCACGATCGGATTGGACTCGACCAATTCGTTCGAGAACGGCAGCCGGATCGCGTTATACCCCAGCGACTTCACCAGATCCATGATGTTCGTATATGGCTGGTAATCGAGACCGGCCGGCACCCAGTACGAGCTTTCCATCCCATACCAGGTAACTCCCGAGATCCTGACATGCCGGTCATTCTCATCCAGTATTTCCGTGCCGGAGGTATGCCAGTAGCCTGCACCGGCCGCCGCCTGCGATCGCACGGCAGTGAGCACGGCCGCGGCGGCGGCAGCGAGAAACAGCAGCGCGATCAGGAGCAGCGGGAAACGCCGGCCACGTGAGTGTTTTCCCGCATAGTAGTACCGAGAGGAACGCCCGCCTGAAGGGCGTACGTTTCCCCCTCGTCCTCTCATTCGTCCCATAGGTGACGCTATCGACGTGATCGCGCTGGACAGGATGGTGGATCGATCGCGCGCTC
>DAINCT010000070.1:0-12453 GCA_036732245.1 Chloroflexota bacterium
GATCTGGACCGCCGTGCAGGGAAATCGCATCGCGTCGGGTTGTCTCGGAGCACAAGAGTGGAGCGGATTCGCAGGATACCTCAACTTCCCGGTTGTGACTATTGACTATAGGTCCTCGTAGAGGTTGCCATGCGGCTCTTCGTAATGCACGTCTTCGTTTTCCTGCCGCTGCTGGTGTTCGGCACGGTTGCGCCTCGAATAACGGTAGCGCATGCGCAGCACCCAATAGCCAGGGAGACACGACTCTCAGACTCCGTTCGCGTCGAAACAAATACGCATGGAGTGAAGCTCTCCCTTATCGTTCCCCATACCACCTATCCGCGGGATGCCGTCGTTCAGGTGCTGATCCTCCTCCGAAACATTTCGTCTGAAAACGTCTATACAGTGAATGGCTCCGGCTCGCCGTGTCCCGCCAGTCCGTTAGGGGTGCAAGTGGTCACTCCTGCCGGAGCCATATTGCCTGCCAGGCCGATCCCAAATGTCTTCGTGCCCTGTAATCCGTTTGGGGCTACACCACAGCCGTTGCCCAGCGGCATGGGGATTCTGGTCCCTGCCTTCGTCGTGCTACAGAGTACCGGCCTGCGAGCCGAGGCGTGGCTTCGTATTGGTGGTGCGACTGTAGCCGTCTACGGCCGGACGATCCACCTGAACCTCGTAGCGGCCTCGCACCCGACCTTGCGTGTTGAGCAGAAGGGAGGACGTATCTACGCCGTGTTTTCGCCGGCACTGCGAGGACACGGTCAGTTGATCTACGCCGATTCGTACACGTGCCTTCATTCGAGCGGTGGCTCCGTGTTTACCACGCATCCCCATCCCACAGACGGATGGTCTGTTACCACATCACTGCGGTTTCAGGCGTCCTGCAAAGTTCCCCGGCAATGGCATGTAGTCGCGGGCTATCTCAATCGACCCGTGGCAACGTTGGGATACAAACATCCTGAGGGCTGAACCGATAAGGAAGTGCACACCCTGAACCAAGTGATAGTTTCGATCGTCGCGGCGGCACGGTAGCTGTCGCATTCGTTTGTGCCCCCGTTTCTGGAACTGCAGGCACGGTACGTCATGAGGACACATGACCGAGCACCAACCAACGCGCCGCCCCAGATGCCTCGGCACCTACTTCAAGGTCGCCTGAATCAAGAAGGTGAACCTGGAGGTCGTCATGAAGTGCCTGGATTGCGGCCACAAATGGACCCTGCAGACGAGGCTGAAAACGGCGGAATGGGCAAATCGACACCGCGTTGAATGAGAGGGCCACCCATCTGATAGTCGAATGGGTGTAACGAACGCAAGTTACAGGGCGTTACACCTGTTGAAGCTCAGGTAGTTGGAGAAGAGGCGAAATGTTGGGAACCTGGGGCAGGCCCGGGCTTACGGCGTTCAGCATTGCCCTTCTGTACGGCGCAGTTCTGGTACGCGATGGTGCGCGCGTGGAGGCAACTGCCTCGTTCGATATCCGTCCTTGTGCCAACTCCCACTTGATGATCGCCCCCACTATACGGGGTCTTGGTGCCGCCGCCGGACACGTCGGCCGGTGGTACCGGATTCACCTTCTATGGGGAAGCACCTGTAGTCTTCAAGGGTTCCCGCGGGTCGAACTTCTGGATGCGGACTTCCATACGATCTCTATGCAGGTGGGCCATGGCGGGCAAATCACGGGCAGGCTGCCACGGTCTCGGGTGCTTATCGACCGGCATCATGATGCGTACTTTGCGCTCGAGTTCACAGATGTCCTGGGGTACCGCTCCAGTCCGTATCTGATGATCTTTCCACCGCTCGACACGCTGCCGATCGTGACGGATAGCGGTGGCCTCGCGGCGTGCCCGCACAATGTTGACTCCTCGCCGGTCGAGGCCGGGACCACCTTGCCCTAAAGGATGTCTGAACCGTGACATTCAAACGACGAAAACGATGTGACTTCGGAAGGCACGACGCTATAACCAGGACCTCCCCTCATCGGCTCTCGACGCAGGTTCCCCGAACTCTCGCTGTGCTCTCGTTCGTCCTGCTCGCCGGTATCTTCTCGGGTCCCGTCGCCCACGGTCAGGCCCTCCGACCGACCGTTCGCATCGCCTACGTCCATGGTGGAAACATCTGGCTCCTGGTCGAGCCAAGCGGCCGTAGAACGCGACTGACGAGTGACGGACAAAACTTCGCGCCTCACTGGATCGCCGGCGGTCGGGCTTTACTCTTCTGTCGAGGGACGGGGGGAGGATGTGAGACCTGGCGCTGGCAGCCCGGTCAGGCCGTCACACGGCTCCGTGACGGCCTCTGGTCCCCCGACGGGACCAAGGTCGCCTTCACCCGAATCGCGCCTCGCGCCGGTTCCCCCACGACGGTCTGGATCGCATACCAGGGGCGGGTGATCCGTATGACGCCCAATCAGCCGCGGTTCCACTGGACTCCTCTCGCCTGGTCGCCGGACAGTAGTCGCCTGGCGCTCGGCCGTGTTGGCATTCCCCCCGCCACCAAGCCTGGGGAGGAGGTACCGCCCACTCCCGGAAGCCTGTGGGTGACAGCTGGCGACATCGGTTCGGCCCACTTACGGCGGCTCCCCTTGCCTGCCTTCTATCGCACGCACTCGGGCTGGCCCGATGTGGCCTTCTGGTCGCCGAACGGACGGTTCCTGACAGTCGGTGTCGGGCCTGATATCCCCTGTATCTCCTGCCGCGCCGATGGGCACCCCTTCTATGCCATTCCCACCAGCGGCGGTGCGATGGTCTCGCTTGGCACCGCCCTCGACGAGGCGGCAATCTCGTGGGCACCCGACGGATCCTACGTCGTCGTCTCAGGTCCGGGTGGGCGTGAAACGTATTTCGACAAACACCTGGTTCGGATAAATCCGTCCACCGGCGCGCGGCGCGTGGTGTCCGACGGCGGGAAGTGGGCCGCGATCGAGCCAGACGTCTCACGGGATGGCACGCGCGTCGCCTTCACCCGAGGCCGGACGTCCGGTCCGTCAACGCGTGAGACGCCGGTTGGCCTCATCGCGAGCCGTCATCTCTTTGTGATGAAAGCCAACGGTTCAGGCCCGCACCGACTGACTCGAGCACCCGGCTGGGCTGAGGAAGCTCCGGTGTGGTCGGCGGATGGCGCGTGGGTGCAGTTCGTGCGTTGGCGCCGCCACCAGCGTGGCAAGCCGGCGGAAGCGATGCTCTGGGCCGTGCGAGCAGACGGGAGCGGTGGGCAACGCCTTGCAAGTCTGGACGTACCGGGAGGGTTTCTGAACGGCTTTGGCTATTTCGGGAATTTCGGCTGGCAAGCGTTGTTCGCTGTCGCCCCCTAGGCTGGCGACGGCAATGTGCGATCGATGCAGGAACACTGTGTAAAGGAAGCTAGCTCTGGCGCGGTCTGGGCCAATGACGCAGGGTTTATTGTGTGCGATACTATTGAAAATGCCGAGGAGGATTGAATGAGCGACCGTACCTCCGGCAGCACGACTCTTTGCCTGAGCTAACTGCCCAGTAGCTGACCAGGATCGTCAGCGCGACACTACCCGCGAGTGGGCAGCGTCATTGGCTGCTGTTCGGTTCCAACCCTCCTCAGCTACGCGTTTCGGGCGATAGCTCCTGGATGTTCCCATGGACGTGCTGTACCCGAGTGTCCCACTCGTTAGGCGGCAGGCGGTCATCCTCCATGGCTGGATTCCGCGCGTGACCAGGAAACCGTCATCGGTTACCCATCGCCGAACTGCGATAGCGCTCGGCGCACGGCATTGACCGCGGGATTGAGTTGACTCTTCTCGTTCATATCGGAGTTGTCCTGTGGCAGCATCGCCTCGGCCTGCACCCGTCTGGCGCAATCGCGCCTTCCTTCCCCTCTGGAGCGGTCTGTTGGTCTCCAACCTCGGAGACTGGATCACCTACATTGCTATGTACGCCGTGGTTTACCAGCAAACGCATTCGGCGCTGGCGCTGGTGGGACTGCGTCTCATCCACATCCTTCCCGAGCTGCTCCTCGGGCCGTTCGCCGGGGTGTTCGTCGATCGGTGGAGTCGCAAGAAGACGCTCATCGTCTCGCCGCTCGTCTCCGCGGTCTTCGTCGCGCTTCTGGTGTTTGTGCACCCGGTCGCGCTGATCTTCCTCGTCGAGGCGGCGCAGACCATCGCTGGTATGGTCTTCGAGCCAGCAGTCGACGCAGCGATGCCGAACATTGTCGAGCCGGAGCAGCTCGTTCAGGCCAATTCCCTCTCCAGGATCACCTCGACTGTCTCGATCCTGGTGGGAGGGCTGGCAGGCGGCATCGTGGTCTCCAGTTTGGGAGCGCCGTTCGCCTTCGGGCTGGACGCTGTTTCCTTCCTCGTCATCGCCGTGCTGGTCACCACGGTTCACGTGCGCGAAGAGCGGGCGTCTCCCTCGGTTGCGTCCATCGAGCGAGAGCTCCTGGAGGGGGTGCGCTATCTGCGTGAGCGCCCGCTGGTCGCCAATGTGGTGGCAGCAGGCGCGCTCTTCGTCGTTGCGCCCTCCGCGATGTTCACGCTCGGCATCGTCTTCGCGGAGTCCGTCCTCCACGCGGGGCCTGCCGGGTACGGCGCGCTGCTCGCGGGACTGGGCGCCGGCTCGCTCGTCGGGGCCGTCTCCATGATCCTCGCCCGCACCCGAGTGCGAGAGGATCTCGTGTTCGCTGCCACCGGGATCGCGTTGGGAGCGGCCATCTCCCTGCTGGGCTTCTCGCGCTCCCTGGCGATGGCCGCAACCATCTACGGCATCGCCGGTTGCATGACCATGATCAACAGCGTGGCCGCCGTGACGCTCGTGCAGCGTCTGGTCCCCGATCACCTCCGGGGCCGCATCTTCGGGGTGGTCTCCTCCTTCAACCACCTCGGCGCCTTTGCCAGCACCCTGCTCATTGCTGCCGGCACTGGATTTTTGGGCATCGCCGGGCTCATCACCACCTCGGGCGCCATCGCCGCGGTGGCCGGAGTATGGGTGCTGGGCGTCGCCCTGCGCGTGCAGGACGAATGACCGCTTTGACCACCAGAAGACGGTTTGCCACGGGTATGGCAACTATACGTAGCCCCAGCTTTGGCGAAGTTTGCCGCTGCCCCGCCGGCACCGTCTGTGACCGGGCTCTGGGGATAGGCGTGACTCCTCCGGCCACCTGGCGCATGCTCCCAGCCGGGAAGCTGCCGCCCCACACCATCGGCCTCTACGCACTACCCGTGAGCGGGCTGTCCTATAACGTCCGTCTGATCATCGCGTCGGACGGTACGACGCGGGAGAGCAACGACCTGCGTGCAGTGACCCAGGCAGACCGTGCCTTCACGCGCGGATACACTCACATGCGGCCTCCACTGGTCCGGGTTCCCGTGCGTTATGGGGGTGCGCCAGGCATCATGATCCGTAACTTGCCGGGCCAGCCTACCCTCGTGACCGTCGTGATTCTCGCCCACCGTGGCGCCCTCTATCGCATCCTGGCAACGGGTGCGACGCTAGGTCGCGATCAGCTCAAAACGCTGCGTAGCCTGCGATTTATCCCGCGTGTCGGCCCCTTTCCCCCGGCCAACCCTGCTGCTCCCCGGGGCCGTTCCTATCGCATGTGAACGAAGATTTTCCGCCACAGGTGTTCTGTCTCGGCGAACGATCCCGCACCGTTACATGTCGCCGTACGGCGTCGGACCGTGATATCAGGTGCGCATGTCGTCTTTTTCCTCTTTCGCCGTTATACCTATGAGAACCGATCACCAGAAGGTGATTAACGACGCATCGATGATCGATCGGGAATGGCGCACATGGTGGATGGGCATCGGCTGTCAGCGATGGACGAAGACCGGTGGGCGCTCGTCAACGAGCGAGAGCTGATCGACGCAGCGTGCCGCGATATGGACGCGTTCGCGGCGCTCTATAACCGCTATCGTCCCCGTGTGTTTGCCTACATGCTCACCTATGCCACCACGATCGAGGACGCAGCCGATCTCACCCAGTACGTGTTCGTACGGGTGCTCGAAGTGCTGCCGTCGTACTGTCACGGTTCGACTCCATTGAGTGCCTGGCTCTTTCGCATCGCACGCAATGCCGCGATCGACGCCTATCGCCGCCAGCGTCGAGTCCTGCCATGGGATCACATGCCGGAGGCCATGCGCTCGTGGCCGGCGGACGGACCCGAAACAGCCAGCCTGCACGCTGACGACTTGAATCGGCTCCGCATCCTCGTGTCACAGCTCGATCGAAACAAGCAAGAACTCCTGGCCCTGCGTTTCGCGGCGGATCTCACTTTGGTCGAGATCGCCGCCTTACTGGGAAAACGAGAAAGCGCGGTGCAAAAGCAACTCTCCCGTATCATTCAGCGTTTGAAGGAGCAATTCCATGAATCGTCCGTCTGACGCCGAGGTGCGCGCTAACTATGCTGACGTCCTCAAGGAGGAGGGCGATCCGCAGGCCGTTCAGCTAGTTCGCACTCTGTCTTCGGGGTATCAAGCCGTGCGTCCTCCCGCCGGCCTGCCTCCGACCCGGGCCGATCTGGTGCGACGCGTCGATCGCCTTCACCCGCGTTTCTCCATTCGGCGACGCTGGAGCCGTGGTCTCAGTCTGTTAGCGGCATTCGTGCTCGTGCTAGCCGTTGCTGGCGAACAAGTCCAGGGCCTCGGTGAGGAGCCGACCATGCATCACACGACCTACCAACACACGCAGGCTGTCGTCCGATCCTTTATTCATGCGTACAACCGACACGACCTCAAGGGTGTCCTCAACCTCTTCACACCGTCTGTCAGATACACCGACTGCGACTGGGTGCGCCAGACCCCACGCTACGCCATCGGCCCCGCGCAGCTACAACGCTTGTTTCAGCGCGAATTCGCAGACAACCAACACTTCCTGCATCCCAAGATCACCACAGCAAACCCGCAGCAGCGGTACGTCGCCGGGCTCGACTTTCTTCAAACCAGTCGGTCCATGCAACAACACGGCATCGCACCGTACGCCAGTGGCTTCAAGATCGTGCTGGAAACCACGGACTACCAACGGATAGCGGGTGTCGCCGGTCAAGGGCCCGACGGTTGCCACCGATGAGTCGGTGCAGGCAGTGGCGGAAACCGTACCTCGGTGTCCGACTCGTCACGGGAATCCTGCTTCTGATCGTGTTTGCTGGCATGCCTACTATCGGCGCCCTGGCCGGTGAGTCGGTTAGAGGGCCAGCCAATCGCTGTCCCGCTGGTACCGTCTGCGACCACGCTCTGGGTATCGCCGTGACTCCTCCGGCTAACTGGCGGCTCCTCCCCGCCGGCAAGCTGCCACCCCACACCATCGGCCTGCATGCACTACCACTACCCCTGACCGGGCTGTCCTACAACCTCCGTCTGGTCATCGCGTCGGACGGCACGACCCGGGATCGCAACGACCTGCGTGCGGCGATCCAGGCGACCCGTGCCTTTACGCGCGGATACACTCACATGCGGCCTCCACTGGTCCGGGTTCCCGTGCGTTATGGGGGTGCGCCAGGCATCATGATCCGAAACTTGCCGGGCCAGCCCACCCTCGTGACCATCACAATTCTCGCTCATCATGGCGCCCTCTATCGCATCTCGGTTCCGGGCGCGACGCCGGCTCGCGATCAGCTCACCGCGCTGCGCAGTCTGCAATTTATTCCGCGCGTCGGCCCCTTTCCCCCGGCCAATCCTGCCTCGCCACGGAGCCGTGGTCTCACTCTGTGACCAGAAGCGGTGCTCGGGCCAGTGGCGGTCAAAGCCTCGACGGTCGCCAATCACGAGTTCGTCCGGACAATCGTCCGCATAATCGTGCGAATGGGCGTGCGATACAGGAATATATGAAGGAGTCTGGTGAATGGACACACGTGAGGAAGAACGGGATGAAGTACTGGCAGTGTTCGCCGCAACGCGAGAACTGCCCCCGGACACGGATATGCAGCTTGCGGATGCACTCCTTGACCGCCTCCATGGTGCGTCTACGGGGCGGCCATCTCGCCGCAGACATCCAAGCAGGCAGCGCGTCAAGAACCCCTACTCTGTAGCGAGTACATGGAGCGCGCTTCTCTTCACGGTCTTGTCAACGGGAATGGTCGGTGCTTTGCGCAGCACGCCAAACGGGATGATGTTTGAACCCACACGTTTGCCGCTCCTTTACTGGATCGGCCTCGCCCTGATCGCGGCGACACTGGTGGTATGCATCCGCCTGGCTCGCCGCTATCCTCAGCGCGGCCCGGTCAAGCACCTCTACGGGTGATACCGACGTCCGTACCGAGGAAATGAAAAAATGCCGGAATCTCATCCGAACCCATCCGGGCCCGATGCCATCCCTTGTCCTGGTCGAACCGCGAACCATCCAGCCGCTAGGTGTGACCGACGTTTGGAAAGTTACCGCGACCGGGGAACGGCTGGTGAATTACTTCATCCCCGGCCCCGATCGAGACAGTACACCAGACCCCAAGTACGTGATGGCGATTCTCATCGGCGATAAGGTTCGAACCATTTTCGAGCACCGGGGATATTCGTTAGACCGACCTCTGAACGGCTGGGAGGTCCGTTCAGATCGAGACCTCAGTGATCCGAATCGCCGCTCTCGTCGAACTCGGTGGGAATCTGTCCTGCTTTGGTGTGGCGTTCGGTGATGAAGGTTTGCAGGTCTCCCACGCGGACGCGCCAGCCCGGCCCTCGACCCAGGTTGATGCCCAGCAATTTGCCCTCTCGCAGCCAGCGACGAACGGACTCCGGATCGACCCGGAAATATTTGGCCACCTCGACTACGGTCAGCAGCCGATCTCCCGGTTCTTCCATGGAAATCCCCCACGTTTTGTATCGTCGCATTATATAGTGTTTTGTGACTAGAAAGGGCAACATGTTGGGAAGATTCCACCATTCTCCTGACAGGCTGCGGGGGCAGTCTGCGGCAATCGGTTCAAATACCGCTGGGAGAGACCTCGACGACGGAGCGTCGAGCTACGAGGGCTTGGGGCGTGTGGTGGTGGGTCAGGCCGGGAAGGCTCTGTCACAGGGTCGCCAGGAACTCGAAGGTCAGGTCCGGTAATCCCGGGTACGCCTCATGTCCAAAGTCCGGATAGAGTACCATCTTTTTCTGGGATTCAATCTTGTTGTAGGCGGCAAACTGAGTGGAGGGCGGGCATACGGTGTCCATGAGACCGGTGACCATCATCACGTTGGCCGTGATCCGCGGCGCCAGGTTCTGGACGTCGATATAGCCGAGCCGGGTGAAGATTTCCCCTTCACGTTCGTGGCGTGGGTCGAAAAGGCGAAAGTACTGGCCCAGTTCGGCGTAGGCCCCCTGAGCCAGGTCCATTTCCCACACGCGTTGATAGTCGGAGAGAAAGGGATAGACGGGCGCCGCGCGAGTGACGCGTGGCTCCAGCGCCGCACAGGCCAGGGTGAGCGCTCCGCCCTGCGAGGCCCCGATCGCCGCCACGCGACGCTCGTCCACCTCGGGGAGTCCCATCACGATTCCCGCCAGCTGGGCGCAGTCCAGGAAGACGCTGCGATAGAACAGCCGATCTGGCTCATCGTCGAGTCCGCGAATGATGTGCCCGTGCAGGGTGTTTCCCTGTACTCCGCCGGGATCCTCGGAGTGGCCACCTTGCCCCCGCACGTCGAGCGCCGCCACCGACAGCCCCTGAGATACGTAGCCCAACTTGTCCGACCAGTCGCCGCTGTCGCCGGAGTAGCCATGAAACATCAGCACGGCGCCATGCGGCTCATCGCTCCCGGCCGGTCGCAGGTACTTGGCATGGACGCGTGCACCACCGACTCCGGTGAAATACAGGTCAAAACATTCGGCTGCCACGCTCGACAGGAGATACGGTTGCAGCTCGATCTGCGGATCGATTCCCTGCAGCTCGCTGAGGGCGCGAGCCCAATACTGGTCAAAGTCCGCCGGCCGCGGATTGCGGCCGCGATATCGCCTCAACTCGTCCAGGGGCATATCAATCAGGGGCATCTGTCACCTCCAGTGGGCGGCTATTACAGGGTACCGCGCGACGTTCCCTCGTCCGCCTGAGATATCAAGTTCCCTCAACCTTGAGCAGCTCGTTGGTCGACATTCGGGGGGAGAATTCCGCCCGCCTCCCATTGACATCAACGTGAACCGTCGTAGCTCGGCGCTCCGTCGCCGAGTGGTCGTGGACGTGGGTGCCTCGACCTGCTACTGGCGCCCTGCTCATGCAACGTGCCGGCGACGGAGTCTCCCATGCTGCGGAGTGACGCCGCGCCGGATTGCACACGGAGAGTAATGGGAGGTCGGAACAAGGAGCATAGACCGGGCGAAAAGGGCGGAACGGCACTCGGGCCGTTCCCTACGACCGTTTCCATCCGTGTCAAGCGGCTCGTATGTCAACGCATGTAACCGCTGGGTAAGAGTTCACTCTCTGTTCAGGCATCTGTAAGCGGTGGTTCGTGGGGAGGAAAGATCCTCCCTTTAGCATGGTCCCCAGGTGGCCACCGCGTTTCTGTCAAGACCGGAGAATCGGTAGGAGGAAAAGCACTGTGTCAACACGCGTACTCATCCGCAAACACGCCGCCGCCCTCGCACTTGGGGTCTGTTCACTGGGGGCGGTGAGTACCGGCTCGGTTGCCGCTCAATCGGTCGGACCGAGCGTTGCTCCGACCAACATCAACGCCGCACAGCCGACGATCAGCGGAACGCTGGTCGCGAAACCCGTCAACGGCGAGGGGAACATTCCCGCAGCCTGTCGAGATCGTAATGCTGCCGCCATCAAAGCGGCCACCATGCAAAATCGAGGACTGGTGGTCTGCACCGAGGAAGGCCGGCTGGTCCTCCTGCAGATCACCCGCTCAACCGGCTTCTACGCCCGCTACTGGGGCCGTTTCGGCCTGGGCCGGCTGACCGATGGCGACCACATCAACGCCTGGGGCGTGCTGGGAGGCGGCGGTTACGTCCTCAATCCCACCTATGCGGTGCAGGACACCGACATCCAGGAGGCGTACGTCGACAGCCAGGACTTCATCGCCGCTTCCGGAGCGAGTCTCACGCTCTTCGTCTTGAAGTCCGATTCGACTGGACCGGTCAACGGTGTGGTCCATGCCGTGCGTGGCGGTGTGACGCATGTGATCCTCTGTAACGGCCAGCCCGGCACGTGGGCGGATCTCACCACCGGCAAAACCATCGACATCACGCGGTCGCTCTTCAACCGGCGCCTGCGCACCTACATCCACACCGGCATCGTGCATGTGGTGAGCTGCCCGTAACACCCGCTGCTCCCTCTTCAGTCCCACTGCTCCTTCGGGAGTGGTGGGACTTTCCTGTCAGGCGAACGGCTCAAGGTAGTCGCGTTCGGCTTCCCACATTTCATCGAACATGGCGCTGACTTCCGCCGGCGAACACACGGCCGCACTGAGTGGATCGAGCAGCAACGCGTAGCGCGCCGCCTGCTGGTCGCGGTTCAACAGCGACTGCACCATGAGGGAGTGGATCGCCATGTGGCTCCGATTGAGGGCGGCTAGTTGCTCTGGTAGCGGGCCGAAGTGGCACGGCTGAACCCCCCGGCGATCGACCAGGCAAGCCACCTCCACGCAGCCATCCGGTACATTGTCGATCAATCCCGTGTTCCGGACATTACCGTAGACCACGCGTGGCCGGTCTAACGCGACTGCTTCCACGATGGTCGAGCCGTACTCGTGGCTGCGTTCCAGCGGCACATCTTCCGTGCCCGCCAGCATGTCCTGAATGCGTGCGTCGTTGTCACGCCGCCACATCGGCCAGTTGTTGGCGTAAAACCCTGACTCTCCCAGATACCCCGGCCGGCTGTAGAGGTCGACCAGATCGGGACGCTTGCGAAAATACGGGACGTATTCCGAGAAGTGGCCGCTGCTTTCCGTCACGAAGGCGCCGAAGTGCAACAGCATTTCGAATCGGACCGGATCCCGCTCATAGACGACTCCCTGCAGTGCTCGTTCCCGCAGCAGCGGATAGAGATCCACGCCGTCGACGCTGTGCAGGTCCGTGAACCAGGCGTTGTGATTGATCCCGGCGCAGCGCCACTCGAGGTCCTCATACGGCATGGCGAGATACTCCGCGATCTTGCGGGAGGTGCTCTGGACGCTGTGACATAGGCCAACCGTGTGCATCGACGTGCCCTGCAGCGCGGCGAGCGTGAGGATCGACATGGGATTGGTATAGTTCAGCACCCAGGCGTGGGGGCACAGCCGCTCGCAATCGCGCAGGATCTCGAGCCATACCGGTCCGGTGCGGAGCGCCTTGAAGATACCGCCCGGGCCGATAGTGTCGCCGATGCACTGGTCGATCCCGTACTTCAGAGGAATGTCGTAATCGTGACGCACATTCGCCAGTCCCGCCACTTCTACCGTGTTGATGATGAAATCGCTGCCCGCCAGTAGGTCGCGCCGGTCCGTGGAAGCGCTCACCGTCCATCGTTTCCCGGTCAGCTCGACCAATCGCTCGGCGATGGCATGGGCCAGTTCCAGCCGCTCAGGATCGATATCGACCAGCGCGAACTCGCCGCGATCCAGCCCCT
>DAINCT010000071.1:0-12446 GCA_036732245.1 Chloroflexota bacterium
AACCGCCAAACGAATGGCCGATCACCGCCGGCTTCTTCTTCAGCCTCCCGATGATGGTGGCATAGTGGTCGGCCACCTGGCCCACCTTCTTGCGAGCGAACGCCTCGGGGTGCGCATTGCCCTCCGCCACCGACCATTCTGACCGAATGAGAGAATCTCTTCCAGCTCGTCGTAATGGCGGGGCAAACCGGTGAAGATCTGACGAGCAAAATCGTTCTGGCTGTTCACTGTTCTCTGTCGCTCGGGAGGCCTTTGCCGCTCACGGCCCTTCTTTCCCTTAGTGTGACACGCAAGCTGTAGCGGCGCCCCATCAGACGCCTACCGACCAATCAGTCGGCTGATGATGATGCTGCACTCGAAGAGGACGTAGAGAATGCCGCCCAGTATGAGTGGGGAAATGAAATCGGCACCCGGCGTGATTACCGTGGCAAAGACAAATATGCCAAAGAAAAACATTATCGTGCCTCACAGGAACCGGTACGGGCGACGGAGCGGGGGAGGCCGCCCTTAGGAGCGCCCCGAGTGCGCGCCCAATGTAATCCCGAATCGATGGGGATTTCGCCGTCGATCGGCGTTTCGTGTTGCCCAATTTCATATCTCTGGCTCCTTTTGCACTGAGATCCTCATTGCAAGCCTTTCCGAGGCTACCGATTTCACCGTACGGTGCGGCCTCGAAAGGGGCGGTAATGAAAACTGAGGGCTGATTGAGATAGGCGTACCTGCGCAAAATGCGTTGAGTCGGGTTTAAGAAGCCGGCCCTCCCAGCCGCGGGAGAGTAGTGGCGACGGTTGTCCCACGATCGGGTCCGGTATCCAGACTCACCCGTCCCTGGCTGTGACGTATCAGGTCATGGACGATCGCCAACCCCAAGCCCGAGCCACCGCTCGGCCGATTCCTGCTCGTGCTTCCGCGGTAAAACCGTTCAAATACCCGCCCGGCATCCTCCTGGCTCAGTCCTGGCCCATCGTCCTGCACTGTGATGGAGACGGACTGCCGCGCGGCTGCTCCCCGTATCTGGATGGACGTGCCCGTCGTACTGTATCGAACGGCATTCTCAACCAAGTTGGAGAGCACCCGCGTGAGCGCTTCCGGGTCGACCTGGACCCTTGCACCATTGAGGCAGGAACGATCGAGGTTTAGGGAGCGCTCCGGCCAGATCGGAGCATAGCGTTCCATAAAGGTTCCCAAGAAGGACGAGAGCACGATGGGATGGGGGTTGAGCGAGTGGCCGGCGTCCAACCTGTTGAGGTGCAGAAGGTCATGGTGTTTCAGCTGCTCAGGACTGATGCACCCCGAGCGTGATGGTGCCAATGTAGCCTCCACGTCCATCGTGATTCATGGTCAGCGTTGATTGCGCACCGCCGGCGGCATAAATGGAATCGGATCGGTTAAACGTGTCCCGGGCAGAGGCTCGAGACCGGTACGCGCCGGTCGCATATACCTTGCTGGTGAGGGCGTCCGAGAAGAAGAGTTGACCCGTGTGCACGATGTGCCCGACGACCACGCCCCCCAGGTGCACCATGACGTGGATGTGGACCGTCCGACCGCGATACCAACCTGGATAAATCGTCTTGAACGCGGCGAGCCCGCGAGCATTCGTGCGCTGAATCCCGCGCAGGAAGGTGCGCTTATCAGTCGGGCCGGCGTTTCCACCGGGCGGCCCTCCGGTACTTGCGCTCATGAATCCCGCGTAGATGCCCCCCGCGTCACAGTGCCAGATGTCCACGGCTGCACCTTTGATAGGTTTGCACGTCGAGGCGTCCACGACCGTCAGTCGCAGCTGCAATGGCGTCCCGGGTCTGCCTTCCCTGATGTTGCTCCGGATCTTCTCGCGAGGAATGTAATACGGTCCCTGAGTCATTTCCGGCGACAGGACGCAACCCGGAGCGTCCGCGACCGCGTTAGGCGAAGATGCGAGGGCCGAACCCCGATTCCGCCAGGGGCCGGACACGAGTGCGGTGACACCTAAGCCGGCGAGCTTGAGCATCGCACCCCGGCTCACGCGCGTGCCTGCCTCGAAGAAGCCCGTTCGACGGCTCAGACGAAGCACGGTCACTGCTCCAACGAGGCTCAGTAAAATTCCCTCGGTCATTCTTTTCATCTTTGCTCCGAATCGCTAGTCAGTGGTGAAGATAGGTACCGCGTGCCAGTGTTGGATGAATCCACCCGAGAGTGCCGAGCACTTGATCGGAATGGCCTCTCTACTCGGGGGGCCTTGGCCTTCTGGAACTTCGTGGCTGTGGCCTTCTTCGCTGAGAAAAAGTATAGAAGTGCAACATGACCAATCCGTGACGATCGGGCGCCAATTTTCGCTGCTGCTTGGTCTCCGCTCGACGCTTCCCGTCGACACCAACAGTTACCGGTATGTCGTTCGGTTCCGGTAAGGCGCATTCTGTCGGATTATGCGGCCACACGATGCTCCGAGGATTTGTCGTGCGCAATGATGTGCCCGCAGGCAGCAACATACCGAACACTGGTCAAAGTAGAAGAGGGTCGATGGGCCGGCCAGCAGGCTGGTGCAAGCAGGACCAGCAGTGGGCCTGTGTTCACATCGGTCGCTGTGCCGGTGAGAAGTTGGCCGAACGCTTCAGTCACACACCAGACCAGGAGGCTCAGGACGACCGATCCGACCAGGAGTGGACAAACACGACAAGCTTTCACGACTGCCAGGCCAATGCCCAGGCTCAAGCGGGGCGGTCTGTCCTCCCAGTCACTGCGTTCGTAATGAAAAGCAATCGTCTCGACGTCGACGCTTCGCTGCTCCTCGATAGCCCAAGCAAGCACACCGAGCAGATTGGTCCGCCGATGGCGGGTGAGGTAGTAACACCCTGGAGATGATACAACGAGGAAGCCAACCGATGAACCGTACCGAGACAGGCACCGCAGACAGAAAGGTGGTGAGACGTGAGTACCTCTCTTGCGCGCCTCGGATCGACCGCCGAGGACTTTCAGCGGATCGGTATCAAGCCGAATCAGGTGCTGCCCTGGGAAGATGGGGCACGGACGGACGGTCGTGCCGGCACCTACGAGTGGTGGTACTTCGACGCGCACCTCGACGACGGAGCCAAGCTGGTCGTGGTGTTCTTCACCAAGAACTTCACCGACATCAAGCGGCCGCTCGCTCCCATGGTCCGCATCGACCTCGATCTCCCAAATGGCACCAGCTACAACAAGATTGCCGAAACCAAGCCGGAGGAGTACTCCGCCTCCCGTGATCAGTGCGAGGTGCGCATTGGCGAAAACTCCTTCAGTGGCGATTTGCACCGCTACACGATCACGGCGCGGATCGAGGACATCGCCGTTGACGTCACCCTCATCAGTGAAGTTCCCGCCTGGCGCCCTGGTACCGGGCACTTGTACTTCGGGCCTCAGGATGAGCACGAGTTCGACTGGCTGCCCGCTGTACCTCAGGGCACGGTGGATGCGACCTACAGCGTGGGAGGGGAAGCACGCACTGCCTCGGGCGTGGGCTACCACGACCACAACTGGGGCAACGCCCCCATGAACTCCCTCATCAACCACTGGTATTGGGCCCGCGGCCAGGCCGGTCCCTACGCCACCGTCGCCTCCTACATCACCGCGGAGGAGAGGTATGGGTACACCGAACTGCCCATCTTCATGCTGGCCCGAGACGGAATCGTGGTTGCCGACGATGCCACCAAAGTGACCTTCGAAGAACTGGGCACCTACACCGACTCCGATTCCGGGAAGCCGGTGGCCAACGTCACCCGATACACCTATACCGACGGCGACGAGACGTACATCATCACCTTCACGCGGTATCGTGACCTCGCCGTCAACAGACTGATCGACGAGCTCCACGGCCCCAAAAAGGTGGCGGCGAGGCTCATCCGATTCGACGGCGCCTACCTTCGGTTCACGGGAGAATTGCGCATCGAGCACCGGCACGCGGGTATCGTCGTCGATAGCCACGCAGACTCGGCCATCTGGGAGCTAATGTACCTTGGCAAGACCAGGGAATAGTGCAGGCGAGTCCCTTCTCGATTTCGTTGATGGCCTCAAGACTTCCGGATGGGTGGAATGGCGCCTCGACGTCTTCCGCCGCGCGATTCCCTCTGAATGCCCATGGCCCAAGACAGATCGATGGGCTAGCGATGTCAGTATGACGACATAGCGGGCCGAGAGGTTGTGAAAGAAGTGGCACCGAGGGTGTGCAGCAGCCCACGGCTCATCTCTCGCGGAGAACAGCGAACATAGCGTGCGTCGTGACGACGCGCCAAAGGAAACGTGGATTGCCCAGGAGGTAGCGTCTCCAGAGCCGACCGGGCTCGACCGCGAGACGACAGAGCCATTCCAGGCCATGCTGCGTCATCCACCTCGGTCCGCGCGGAATGCGGCCACTCACGAGGTCAAACAGTCCACCAACCGCCCACACCACAGGGACGTCCAGCGCCGATCGGTGCCGGGCAATCCACTTCTCCTGCCTGGGCGTGCCCATCCCCACAGGCAGAATGTCGGGACGCCGCTCGTTAATCTCGGCAATGGTGTCCGCTCCTACCTCGTAACCCTCCTTGGCTCCGACGATGCGGAGGCGGGGATGTCGTGCACGCAAGACAGCAGCGGCTCCATGCACCGTCTCCGCATCGCCTCCCAACAGGAAGAGGGAGAGGTTGTGCTGCGTGGCTGTCTGACACAGGTCGTCAATCCAATCGGCGCCGGTAATCCTCTCGGGGATGGTCTGACCGATCAAGCGGGCTCCAAGTAGCACGCCAATGCCATCGCAGTACACGATGCCGGCAGCCGCCAGGATGTCATGATAGGCGCGTTCCTTATACTGCACATTCATGCAGTGCGCGTTGACGTACAGGATCGTCTGCTGCCGGCGTTGCTGGATAGATCGGACGACGCCTTCCAGAAGCTCGATTTTTTGGATGCAGTCGATGCGGACGTCCAGCAGGTGCACCGACTTCACTTTCGCGCCGTCGACGGTTTGCATCGCCTGCCACTCCGTTCCCTGTGAGGGTGTCCCACCGAGCCAACCGTGCTGTGAAATCGTCACCACCGGTATCACTCTTCCCAGTTCAGGTCGGATCCCTGCCGCCGCACCGCCGCGACTGCCTTCGCAAGCCCGGCACTGGCACCTCCCAGCACTCCGACGCCGGCCGCTGTCACCGCCAGTCGCCGCTTCCAGTGAACTGGTGGTTGTTCGTCGGCGGGCACGGTGTTGGGCAGGAGTCCCCGCCGAGCGAGAGCGACGTCGTGCTGAGCACGAGTAATCAGCGCGTTGACGTAGACGTTCATCTCCGCATCGGACTGTTGTTGGACGGCCACATCGGGGGAATGGGGCCGCTGGAAGGCGTCCGCCAGCACAAGACCATCGCGTGCTTCCGGCGTCATGCCCATGAAACGTTCGATAGTGGGCGCGATATCGACCAGGCGAGCAGGGGCGTTCGAGGCGCCAATCTTCACTCCTGGACCCGACAGGATGAGGGTGACGTGTTGCGAGCCCCAGTCTGCTCCCCCGTGGCGCCCCGGCATCTCCGGCATGCCGCTATTGCGGGCATTCTCCCGTAGGAGGATGGCGATATCCGGCCCTGTCGGTCCGGCATCGGTGGAGAGCAGATACTCGTACGTCTTCACCAGATCGGCCGACGCCTGCTCGACGCCTGCCATTTCATAGGTGTGGCCGCCGTTATCGCGGTTCATAAAGAAGACGGCAGAGACGTTGTCGTAGTGTTGGTCGAAAATTGCACTCGCCATACGGGCGTTGTTCGCCGGGTTTTTGAGCCAGATGGCGGTCATGGTGGGACCGGCGGATCCTCCACCGTTTGTGAGGATGATTGACTTCTGGCCCAGGTCGGTTCTGATCTGGTCTTCCACCGCGACTCGATCGATTACCCGGTTCTTGGACTGAACCATGCCATGGTCGGCGGTGATGACGAACAGGGTCTCCTCATAGATGCCCTGTGCCTTGTACGCGTCGATCAGGCGACCAAGCGATCGGTCGAAGCTGCGATACACGGTGGCTTCTTCCGTATACCATTTCCCGGACCAGTGGCCGACCGTGTCAACCTCGGGCAAGTTGATCATCATGGCGCGAGGGCGATGAGTCTGGAGAGCTTTGATGGCAAAGTCCACGACCAGACTGTCCTGCTGCCCGAGGGGAAGGGGATCATAGGTCAGCGGGACGGTGCTGTGGTTGCTGGATGGCAGCTTGATTCGGAGCGAGCGATCGTTCAGAAGAGTCGAGGGGACCGGTT
Organism: Chloroflexota bacterium; assembly: GCA_036732245.1. Classification (GTDB taxonomy): domain Bacteria; phylum Chloroflexota; class UBA5177; order UBA5177; family UBA5177; genus JANWJD01. The sequence continues at coordinate 6,222 of DAINCT010000071.1, forward strand.
GCGGTCCGAGGGTGAAGGGCTCCCAGTAACCACTGGAGCGCTGGTAGGAGAAGATCCAGGAGGCATCGGGGCCGCCCAACGGACCGGCCGCATGGAAGTGTGCGCCGCTCCCTGCAATGACCGGTTCGTTTGGATACTTCTTGCGGATGACACCGGCGAGTGTGGGTGTGCCGGATTCCTTCATGAGATTGAAGACCCAGCCGTTCTGGTAGTTCTCAACCGCCTGCGTGGTGGGAGAGATCTTCCCCGTGCTGTGAATCCCCCAGTCCCAATTGACAATTCCACCGTCGTTCTTGGGCAAGGAGCCGGTGCCGATGACCGCATGACCGGGAGGGGTGATACTCATCAGGTCGCCCACCCAGGCACGGTTATACCAGCGAGACCGCCGCAGCAGAGACGCCAGGTTGGGAAGGGCAGAGAGGTTCTTGGTGATGTAGTCGGGCCTCCCGCCGTCCAGCACGATGAGGCAGACATACCCTGCCTCTGCCGCTGCAGTGGCAGGCTCGGCAGCAAGTGACCGGGGCGCAGCGTGTGCTGCATCCGGGCGAAGCGCACCTGCGGTCAGCACCAGGGCAGCCCCACCGCCCAGTGTTTGCAGCATCTGCGCTCGGCTCATCCGGGGATTCAGATAGCTCGAAGCTTCCACGACGTGCGCTTCACCTCCCGTGTCGTGGCAATCGCCCACATGGGTCCCTGTCTCTTCGTGCGTCGAACAATCAGTGAGCATTACCGTTCGCTTCCTTTCTCATTGGTCAAAATCCCTTCAACAGGACCCCGCGCGCCTCGAAGAGGATGCGGCGGTCGATCAACCAGAGGGTTCCGAGATAGACCATGCCGGCAACTGGAAGACAGATAGCCAGGCTAGCGAGGTCGCCAATACGCAGCGAGAGCAGTCCAATCTCGGCCCCAATGACGCTCGCGGTCATAAGTAGGGTGGCCAGGATAGGGGTGCTCGCTGCTTTCCAGACCTGGCGCGGCGATACCTTGAGCACTCGGTGCGCCAGCGTGAGCGCGGCCGGGACCTCGAGCAGCTGCACCGGGATATAGGTCAAGGCCAGGCCCAGGATACCGTGCTGGGCGCCGAAGATCATGGCCGGGACCATGACTGCGAGCTTGACTGTGTTGTACACCGGGACAATCCAGGGCTTGCCGATTGCTTTGTAGCCCTCGAAGAAGATGGAGAGCATGGTGCGATTACCGGCATAGGCCGCCAGCAGCGAGAGCACCAGGAAGGAGGAGCGGTAGGGAGCCCACTTCTCGCCCAACAACGGAACGATGACGACGGGAGCAAGTGCGGCCAGAAGGGCGGCGGCCGGGAACATAAGGAGCCCCACCTGGCGAATGGAGGTGAGCAGTTTGGCCTGCAACGCGATGAAGTCGCCTTGCAGGCGAGAAAGGGTAGGAAAAACCATGCCGCTTGCCACGGCGGTGAAAACCCCGGCCGCGATGAATGCCAGCTTCCAGCTCGTGGTGTAGAAGCCCACATCGCTGGTGTTCTGGATGATCCGACCGCCGATGAAGACGTCGACGTTCTGGGACACGTAGAGAATGGTGAGACCGGCACCAATCCAGGCCCCATACCGGAAGAGCTTCCAGGCGAGGTGAGGCACCAGCTGGATTCGGGGACGAAAAGGGTAGACGGCCCAGAGAAGGACGGCGCCTGCCACCACGGACGTCAGCTCCCGGGCCACCAGTGATCCCACCCCGAATCCCCACGCCGCGCACACCACGGCGATATCACCGGCGGCGATGACCTGACCGAGCGCTGGGATCGAGCGCGCCCGGAAGTCGAGATCGCGCATGAGCAGGAAGGAGTGGACCGAACCGACGGACGCAAACACATAGGCGATGGAGAGCACTCGAAAGATCCCTTCGATCTCGGGGTGGCCATAGTAGAGCGCGATGGGATGTGCCAGAAGCTGGGCCGCAGCGGTGACGATGACCGCAAAGAGCATGTTGAGGGTCCAGGCGGTGTTCGCAACTGCCTTACTCACTGACTTCTCGAAGACCAGGGCCGGTCCTGTCCCGAAGTTGCGAAAGTTGTCGAGAAACTTGTAAGGCGTGGACGCCAGGTCGAAGGTGCCGGAGGCGCCGGGACCGAGGAAACGTCGCAGTCCGATGGTGACGATTGGGCCGAAGAGCTTGGGCGTCGCCATGGCGAAGAGCACCCAGAAGGCGCCGGCGCGATCAGGAAGAAGAGTCCAGAGCCGCTGAGGCAAGAATACTCGACGGCGCGTCGGCGCGACTGCTTCCCTTGATGCTCTGGCGGGGGGTAACTTGACATCTACTGCTGCCACGATCGATCCTCCTGTGTACCGCGGTTACGCGGAATCTGCTTCAGCGTCCTGCTGCCAGCTCGAGGCGAGACTCTTGCTGGAGCGCGGTCACCACCGGCATGAGTTGTTTACTCACCGCCTGCTGCCATTGCTGCGTCCAGTGCGGCGGTGCCTTTAGTGCGTCAGCGAGCGGGATGCCCTGCATTCCGCTGTGCGAAATACCCATGAGCTGGAGAACGGTGGGCGCGACGTCTATAAGGCGGGCCGGGTTCGAAGATACGTGTCCAGATCGGACACCATGGCCCGAGAGAATCAGCGGGATTTGTTGCGCCTCCCAGCTCGTGCCCCCGTGATCCGCCTTCCACGCCGCCTGTCCTCCGGGCTCACACCCCACTCCTTCCGCAAAGGACACGACTACATCCGGCGCGTTCGCGCCGTTGAAGCTGTTTAACAGGTACTGGTTGGCAGCCTCGGTACCACCCGTCCGGAGGAGCTTCGAACTCGAGACCCTGGCGAACGTATAACCCCTGGCCGTCCGTACCCGCGCGTAGACGGACTGGATGTACGGATTGTTCAGCCCGGCGATGTTCTGAGCGGCCAGCGGAGATCGAGCCTTGTCTTCGAGCCACAGGAAGGAACCGGAGGTATACGCCTGCGAGACCAGGCCCGTCCCGGCTTTCGCGACGGCCGTGGTGAGGTCGGATTGGGAGATTTTGTTCCGCAGTGGCATCATGCCGTGATCGGCCATCAAGACGAAGAGCGTGCGGTCGAGCACTCCCGCCTGCCGGTAAGCGTTCTGCAGCATGACGAGATCCCGATCGAAGCCTTGCATCAACGTTATGGCGTCCTCGGGATCCAACGCCCCGCCCTGAACGTGTCCCAGCGGCCAGTCGAATTCCGGCAGATTGATGAGCGTGACCTGCTGGCGAACACGCTTGAATGTGTCCGTGGCCAGCGTCATGGCCAGATGATTTTCGACGCCCAGTGTCAAATGCGTGGTCTTAGCGGTAAGGCCCGGAGCGTTGAGTAGGCCGGCCGGGGGAGCGTGTCCCGGAATGTAGGTGGGGGCGAACTGTCCCTTGGCCGTGCCCTGGAAGTACATGGTGATGTCGGCATCCGGGCCACCGATAGCGTCGGCGGCGTAGTACTTGCTCCCGGAGAGCGCGACCACTTTGGCATCGTGAGCCTTGGCGTGGACCTGTCCTGCCAGTGTCGGGACGCCCGCCTGGCGAATGATCTTCTCCATGTCGCCCGCCCGAACCTTGGTAGGACTGAATAGGCTTACCTGCGTGTTCTGACTGGTACCCCACCAGAAGCTCGGGATACCGGTCTTGCGCGGCTCGGAACCGGTGGCAATGCTCGTGTGGCCGGAGGGCGTCTCGGACTCCAGGATGCCCGCAAAGGCGTTGTCGTACTGCGTGCCGTTCCGAATCAAGCTCTGCACGTGGGGTATGCCGGGCACGCCGAAGTATTCCGGCCGGGCACCATCCAGCACGATCAGCACAACATAGGGGAGCGACGTGGCCCCGGCGCGCGTTGGACCCCAATTGAGCGCGCCGGCGGTCAACCCAGCTGCCAGTCCACCGCCCAGAGCCGCCAGCAACTGGCGCCGGCTCAGCGGCGTCTGAAGGTGCTGAGCGAAACCATCCATCAGCCCAGCCGACTCCGTGTGAGCTGTAGCTTTCTCGTGTGGTCCGTGGTCTCTGTATCGAGTGCAGTTGGTGCACATTGTCCTTCTCCAGTGGGCCAACTCCCCCGGATAATTTCGGCGCGAGTCCGCTCTAGTGGCCGCTTTGGTCGATTGGTATGATCCCAGCCTACGAAGGCGAGATGTCATCCCGATGGCACCGAGATGACAGTCTGATGACGGGAGCTGTGACCGAAAGCGCCGGGCTGTCGTGTCATCTCCTTGTCATCTCCTCGCGCTAGGGTTGACACTAAGGAGCAAAGACTGTGGAAACGTCAGCTGCAATAGGGGCCGAAGGACCGACCGAAAGCATGCGATTGCTGGTCGTTGAAGACGATGAGTCGCTGTCACAGGCACTCAAGCACGGGCTGACACAAGAGGGCCACGTTGTGGACGTTGCAAACAACGGCTTCGACGGACTGGCACTGGCGGAGAACGGGCTCTACACTGCCGTCATCCTGGACGTCATGCTCCCCGGTCAGGACGGCATAACAGTCGCCAGACGTATTCGTGAAGACGGAATAGACGTTCCCGTGCTGATGCTCACGGCAAAAAACGCCCTATCTGACCGGCTAAGCGGATTCGACTCGGGAGCCGACGATTACCTCACCAAGCCTTTTGCGTTCCAGGAGCTCCTCGCCCGACTTCGCGCGATCACGCGGCGGGGAGGATTGCCCATGGCAGATGAACGACTGGTCGTGGGCGATCTGGTGATGGACACGCGGGCCCACGAGGTCACGCGCGCCGGCAGGGTGATCGATCTGAGGCCGAAGGAATATGCCCTGCTGGAATACCTCATGCGCAACCAGGGCCAGGCTTTGGGCCGGATGATGATCCTCGAGAACGTCTGGGAGTATGGCTTCGAAGCTTTTGCAAACGTGGTTGATACAACCATCCTGCGCCTACGGAAGGCAGTGGACGAGGGGTTCGACAAAGAGCTCATCCAGACGGTGCGAGGCGTGGGCTACAGAATCAAGGCATGATTGTAACTGGCGTCTGGCAGAAGCTCCGGGCAGGAATCAGGGCGGCTGCCCCGGCACGGGATGACGGCCTGCGGCGGGTTGGCCTGCGCCTGGCGACACAGACCGTCGTGCTGCTCCTCGCCATGTTGATCGCACTCGAGGTCGTGGTCTATGTCATCACGCAAGGCGCATTGCTGCATTCCCTCGAGACTACCTTGCGCGGCCGGGCACATCCACCGCAGACATTCGTGCAAAGGATCTTCCGTCCCAAGCCCAGAACTGGCGCCAACCGCCAACGCCCTACTCAGTTCAGCGATAGTAGGCGAAGTGACGCGTCCGTGGTCTACCTTAATATGCAGTTGCGCTCAGTGGGACACGGAGTAGGCTACCTCGGGAACACGGTCCTCGATCCGGGAGCAGCCCGACGGAGCTTGAACTCGGGCCGGCTGCAGTGCTGCAGCGAACGCTCCTATGGGGGCGAGACGTACCTGGTCTACACGGACGTGCTGCACGACCGAGGCAAAGTTGTGGGCGTCGCGCAGTCGAGTATCGGAGAGGACCAATACCATTCCACGCTGACAGCGCTCCTGCAGGCTCTTCTGGCGGTAGCAGTTCTCGGCCTCGTCGTCTCAGGCGTCATCGGTACTCTCCTCGCGCGTCGGGCACTCAAGCCCATTAGTTTATCGATGCAGCAGCAACGGGACTTTGTCTCGGGCGCCGCGCATGAACTGCGCACACCCCTCGCCATCATGCGGACGATTGGGGAGGTCAGACTCAAGGACGCAGCAACGGAGGACGAGCAAACGGCACTGATCCAGATACTGGCCCAGAACAGTCATCTGACGCAGCTGGTCGATGACCTCTCCTTGCTTGCGCGTGGGGACAGTCAGGCCATCGCGATCGAGAAGGTGCCGGTGGATCTCTCGTCCCTCATTACCGTGACAACCGAGGACGTCGAACCGCTGGCGGCAGAGCAAGGAGTGCGTCTCGTCACAGAGACGCAAGAAAACGTCCGAATCCTTGGAGATGCCTTGCGGCTTCGTCAACTGCTCATCATCCTGTTGGACAATTCGCTCAAGCACACTCCCGCGGGCGGAGATATTCGCGTGCGTCTTCGGGTCGACGGGGGACAGATCCGCCTCGAGGTCATGGACTCTGGCTCCGGCATCGACCCAAAGCACCTACCGAGGATATTTGATCGTTTCTATCGCGGAGACGAGGCCAGAAGTGGAGAGGGGAGTGGTCTGGGACTTGCGATTGCGCAATGGATCGTCGATGTGCACGGCGGACAGCTCCATGC
>DAINCT010000072.1:0-1368 GCA_036732245.1 Chloroflexota bacterium
CAGCTCGGTCGCCGGAAGCAGGTGGAGCGTGCCGCGCATGGCCCAGGTCTTGACCAGGGTTCGCTCTTCCCAGAGGGCACGGCCCACGGCCTCCAGCTCCAGGTGCTCGATGCGGGCCCACAGGGCAAGTTTTGCCGAGGACATCAACTGCGCCTGCACACCGCCGAGTTCGGCCACGACTTCGACCATTGCCTCACGCGGTGCTCGCCGGTGCAAGTGGTGCCGCTGTACCCGCCACCACATCACCTGCTGCCAGGTCAGAGAGATGGCGGGCTTGGGCTCTGGTTTTCTGGTTGGGGCCATGCCCTAAGGGTAAGCGGACCGCTCCACGGCAGTGAAACCCATGGCGACCCAGATCACGATGTGCGCCCGTTCGTCGCCTAGGTCGTTTTGACCATACCTCCGTCGATCAGGTACTCCGCGCCGGTGATCCCGGCCGCACGCTCCGAAGCGAGGAACAGGATCAGGGTTGCCACCTCCTCGGCGGAGATCATGCGGCCGATGGTCATATGGTTCATCTGTGCCGCCTGCTCGACAACACGCTCTCTGGTCGTGCCGGATGCCTGGGCGATCGCCTCGGCCACCCCGCCCGGACCGACCCAGGCCTCGGTCGACACCGGGCCCGGGGCAACCGCATTGACCCGCACCCCTTTGGGCGTGAACTCCTCCGCCAGCATCCGGGTGACATTGGTAATTGCGGCCTTCGCCGCACTGTACTCGGCGACCTCGGATCCCGGAAGACGCGCATTGACCGATGACACGTTGACGATACTTCCTTGCCCCTGCTCGATCATGACGGGTAACACCGCTCGCGCGGCCCGTACGGTCGTCATGAGGTTCAAGGCCAAGCTCCGTTCCCAATCATGGTCGGTAATCGAGAGGAAGCCGCCGGCGTGGAAGGTGAAGGCGCCGACGTTGTTCACCAGGATATCGACCCGGCCGAACTGGTTGACTGCCTGGTCGATCATGTGCTGCGGGCCGTCAGGCGCAGCCATGTCAATCAGCACTGGTGAAACGGGGAAGTGGTCAGCCAGTTTGGTCAGGTCATCGTTCAACGTCAGGTTGGCTGCGACCACCGCGGCTCCTTCCTGTGCCAGAGCGGTCGTGATTGCCAGCCCGATGCCTCGTCCCGCGCCGGTCACGATGGCGACTTTACCTTGAAGCTGCAAATCCATGGATTCTCCTTTGTCGGAAAAACTGGACCATCATGGCGGGTCTCGCGGTGCACAGCGTCGCGTACGGGGACTCGTCCGTCAGAACGAGCCCCCGTACATACTCGACTAGCCGGCGTGGCCGCTGGTTGCCCCAACCGCCTGCTCGATGAGCCCGGTGAAGCGGCCCGCATGGACTGTGATGCCGCCCACATGG
>DAINCT010000072.1:1378-12437 GCA_036732245.1 Chloroflexota bacterium
CCACATGGCTGGCCGTGGGAAACTCGATCGTGGTCGCATGGGCTCGTTGTGCCATGAAGCGCTCCTCGGCAGGGTCGATCATCCGATCCGCACCCGAGACCGCGTACCAGCATGGCAGTGCGTGCCAGGCAACCGGTCCCGATGGCGTGACGAAGACCGGTATGAACGCGGTCGGTTGCTGCGCGGCGTTCAGGGCAGCCGCCTGCTTGGCCGCTACATCCTGGGCGAAGAGTTGCGGGAAGAATGCCGGATCGATGGTCGACACCGATCCGAAACCAAAGGGAGGGCCGGTCCAGACGAAATGGTTCACCACATCGGACGAGGCGAATCCCGTTCCGAGACTCGCCAGCGTGTCACCCTGGTCCGGCACGAAAGCCGCGGCGTAGACAAGGCCGAGCACATCGGAGCGTCCAGCGGCCGCATTGGAGATCACAGCGCCACCGTATGAGTGTCCAACCAGGATCTTGTTGCCCGGGATACTGTCAAGGGTCGCCTGGACCGTCGCCACATCCGCCGCGAGCGAAACGAGACCGAGCGTCGGCGTGGCAGTTTGATAGCCGTCGTCGTGCAGGTCTCGGACGACCTGGTCCCAGCTCGAGGGGCCGGCCCACGCACCGTGCACCAGAACGATGGTCGGTCGGTCATTGGGGCTGCTTGCGACAGCCCGTACTGGAGGGAGCGAGAGCAGCACGAGTGCAATGGCGGCCAGGATCATCGTGAGGCGCAGCAGGTGCAGTCGGCCGGTGAGAAGTCGACGTGGGTGGGTTGATGAATTCATATTTGGACTCCTTATGCCTTTGTCATTTGAAGTTCCCTGTCGGGTTATGCGGCTGCATTCTCTGCGGACCAGGTAAGGGCGTAGTCTGCGACTTCCTCCCACCCTGGTTCGCCCAGCGTGTAGTGCGAGCGCTCGGGAAATTCCTTGAGATCGGTGATCGCCTTCGACTTGCGATAGAGTTTGAAGTTCGCCTCGGTCACCGCGGCAGGAACGATATGATCTTTTCCACCGGCAATCAACAGCAAGGGTGCGCGTTCATCGTTGTGGAAGTTGACGGTGGTGGCGGAATGGGGGTTGAAGTTGGCGAGGGCGCCCTGGAACAGGACGTGATCGGGTCCGGGGACGGCGTACCGCTCGTAGACCCTCCGTGACTCTTCCTCACTCAGGTTGTTGCCGAACGCGTAGTGGAACTGCTCGGCAGTGAGCGCTTGGGCTCGGTGGTCGTTGAGAGGATTGCGCAGCGTCGGGAAGGACACCCTCAGGGTCGAGAACGGCAGGACGTAGATACCTTTGACCGGAGCGGGGTCGATGGCCACTCCTGCAGCCCCCAGGCCGCGGTCAAGCAAGATCTGCGTGATGAGACCGCCAAAGGAGTGGCCTATGATGATGGGCGGCTGCTCGAGGTCCTGGATGATCCCCTCGTAGTGATCCACGATCTCGCTCAAGCCAAGTCCGGCGATGCCGGAGGGATCGTGCCGTAGCTCCTCGATGTCGCCTTCCATGCCGGGCCAACTGCGTGCAATGACACGGTAGCCCCGGTCGTTGTAGCGCTTCGCCCAGTGCTCCCAACTAAGGGCGGTCATCCAGAGGCCGTTGATCAATGCGATAGTGTCCGGGGTGGACGGGTCGGTTCTGATGGACATAGCGTTCTCCTGGTGGGTTGCCTGGCGCTCCAACGTCTCAATTGAGGCGTTGTTATGGGCAGCGTACGCCGGTACTCGGATGCCCACATCGGGAAAACGCCCCATTTCAGCTCGTTGCTCGCAGGTCGTTACCTGGAAGAATTCCCTATAGGGAAGGACTACGAGCTATGCGTGGGCACAGACGTGCACGCGACCGCCTCTGGTCCATCCACGTCGAGGCGATACCGGTAGAATCCCCTACCGAGAGAGATTGCCGCCTACAGCAGCCCCTGGCGTGCCGCGACAGCCACCGCCTGCGCCCGGGAATCCACTCCAAGCTTGTTAAAGACCGAGGTCAGATGGTGCTCCACGGTTTTGGGCGACAGAAAGAGTTGCTGCCCGATCCGTTTACTCGTCAGCCCCTCTGCGACCCACTGCAGCACTTCCGTCTCTCGCGCGCTGAGTGGGCTCGGAGGAACTTGCTCCTTTGCCGCTGTTTCGGGGCTGGTGAGCGTCTGCCAGAGGTCCTCAAGCAGGCTCATTGCCAGTGCGACGATCTCCCTAAACTGCATAGATCGTCCCTCTCGGTGGGCCGCCCCCAATCCCTGCTGCCCCAGTTGGGTGCGAAGACCCGCCAGACTCAAACCGGATACGCGCTCCAAATTACCGTGCAGTGAACCTGTGGCCTCGACCAGCGTGTCTCCCGCTCCCAGCAGACGCGCTCGTCGTTCCGCGTCTGTCTCCTCACCGGTGAGCAACAGGGTTGCTTCCACCCCAAGGCACAGGAGCCAGCGATTCTGCAGTGCAATACTGGTCTGCAGCCCATCCCGGATGAGCTGTACGGCTCTGGGGAGATCGTCCGGTTGCGGCAGGGTCAACGCGAGGTGGAACCGGACGATCGCGGCGCTTGCCAGATTTCCGGTTGTCAGGAAGCGCGTCAATGAGGCCGAATCATGGGCAGCCGCCTCCTGGGAGTCACCCTGGACGGAGGCAAGATAGCCCAACGTGGAGTGCGCGATGCCGATCTGGTAGTCATCGGCCAGTGTCTCCGCTTGCCGCAGTGCCTCTTCGAGCACGCGCCGGCCCTCGGTCAACTCCCCGGCAAAGGCAGAGCGAAGTCCCAGGTAGGTCAGAGACTGCGTGACGACGGTGCGATCCTGCGCGGCTTCAGCCAGCGCCAGTGCTTCCTGTAACGCGGTCTTCGACCGCTGCAGGTCTCCCTTATAGGTAAGGAACAAGCCTGCCCGCAGCAAAGCCCTGGCGCGGACGGCGGGATCGGCCCCGGGTGAGCGCTCTAGCCCTTCCTCCAACCAGCGCAGGGCCTCGGCATTGTAGCCGCGCAGCCACCAGAAGTAGCCCAGAGCACCGGCCAGGCGCAAAGCCTGCTCTGGTTCCTCGTGATCCAGCAGCCAGTGGAGGGCCGCCCGCAGATTGTCATGCTCGGATTCTAGCCGGAGGTACCATGCCGTCTGATCCCCGCACCGCAATTGGGGATCCGCTCGCTCCGCCAGCTCCAGGAAGTATCGGGCATGCAGTTGACCTGCAGCCTCGAGTTCGCCCTGCGCTGCGAGGAGCTCGCACCCGTACTGGCGTACCGTTTGCAACATCCGGAAGGTTGGCTCCGGGTCGTCGTCCTCGGGCCGCCCCGGCAGCACCAGACTCTTCTCGGCCAGCGAAACCATGCCATCCAGCGTCTGTTCTTCCTCCGGTTCCCCCATCACCATCTCGATGGCGTCCAGCGAAGCCTGTCCCGCAAAAACCCCCAGATGCCGAAATAGGCGCTGTTCGGAGGGAGGTAAGAGCTCGTAACTCCAGCCGATAGCCGCATGTAGACTCCGCTGCCGATCCGGGAGGTCGTGTGCATCCCAGTGAAGCGTCTGGAGTCGCTGGTCCAAACGTCGGGCGATCGCGGCCAACGGCAGCACATTCATGTTCGCTGCTGCCAGTTCGATTGCCAACGGTAGCCCGTCGAGTTGTCGCGCCAACCGCACTAGGAGTGGGGCCTGCTGCTCAGTCACGATGAAGTCGGCGCGCTGCGCCCGTGCCCGGTCAACAAACAGGGCAACCGAAGGGATCTTAATCAGATCCTCAAGGGACAGCGTCGAGTCGAGGTCTGGCACGGCCAATGGGACAATACGCATGGTTTGCTCCCACCGTAAATGAAGCGGAACCCGGCTTGTCACCATGATCCTGAGCGCCGGCAGCGCCGCCAGGAGTTCGGCAATGTCACCGGCAGCGGGGAGCACGTGCTCGAAATTGTCCAGGACGAGCAGCAACGCTCGCTCCTGGAGGTATTCCTGAAGTCGCTCGAACAGGGGACGAGTCCCCAAATCGGTCAGGGAAAGTGCCTGAGCCATGGCGGGCAGAACCAGGCCGGCAGTGCGTACCGGGGCCAGATCGACCAGCACAATACCATCGGAGAACCGGTCCGCCAGTTGCGCTCGCGCCTCGAGCGCCAGGCGAGTTTTCCCTACGCCGGCTGGACCGGTCAGACTCAACAAGCGCACACCATCTCGGATCAGTCGCTGCTCGATTGTCTCCAACTCGACCGTCCTCCCCAGCAAGGGAGTCGGCTGTGCAAGCGAGTGGGAGCGAGCGACGATCAAGGACGCACACCTTAAGAAGGTCAGGTCAAACGTCGTTCATTATAAGGAAGGCTGCAAAGCCGGCTATCGTATTCGAATGCAGTGGCGCGATGTGCCGTGGCGGCCGATGTAGCGGGTGACCTCGCCGCCACCGGTGGAATGGCCCACCAGGATCGCGTCCTTGAGATCGAGTGTCTCGATGAGCGATGCAAGATCGTCGGCGTAGGTGTCCCCGCCTTATGTGGCTTAGCATATAGAAATAAGCATAGACTGAGATAATTTTCATTGTGGATTGACCAGTGCGACTGCCGGAGGATCGCATGAGTACCACACTTGAGCACGATGCGCAGCAATGCGAACTGGCGAACGCCTCGGGACGCATCCCGGTGGTGTTCATCCATGGTCTCTGGCTCCTCCCGAGTAGCTGGGACCGGTGGGCGAAGGTGTTCGAGGATGCCGGGTACGCACCGCTCACACCGGGGTGGCCGGATGATCCTCAAACCGTCGAAGAGGCAAGTGCCCACCCCGAGGTCTTCGCCCACAAGACCGTTGGGCAGGTAGCCGACCACTACGCCGAGATCATCGGCCACTTGCAGCAGAAACCGGCCGTGATCGGGCACTCGTTTGGTGGCCTGGTTACCCAGATCGTGGCAGGGCGCGGGCTGGCCGCCGTCTCGGTGGCGATTGACCCGGCGCCATTCCGGGGAGTCCTTCCTCTTCCGATATCCGCACTGAAATCGGCGTCCCCTGTTTTAGGAAACCCGGCCAATCGCAATCGCGCCGTCCCACTCACCTACGAACAGTTTCGGTTTGGCTTTGCCAATGCCGTGAGCGAGGACGAGGCCAAGGAGTTGTATGAGACCTTCGCGGTGCCTGCTTCCGGCGCGCCGCTCTTTCAGGCGGCAAGTGCCAACCTCAATCCCTGGACCGAGGCGAAGGTCGACAGCAAGAACCCGGACCGCGGACCGCTCCTGATCATCTCAGGCCAGAAGGACAACACCGTCCCGTGGTCCATCGCCAACGCCTCGTACAAGAAGCAGAAGCGCAACGAGAGCGTCACTGAGATCGTCGAGATGCCCAACCGGGGGCACGCGCTAGTCATCGATAGCGGCTGGCGGGAAGTGGCCGATACGGCGCTGGCCTTCGTCCAGCGATTCCGGCCCGTACCATCCACCCAGTAGGAACTCAGCGAAAACTCGTGCCCGGAAGCTGTGGATGACACGGCGGAGGAATATATGCCTTGTAAGCTATATAGCTGGTAAGGCATACTGAGAACATGACGCCGTTAACCACCTTTCAGGCCTTGAGTGAACCGAGCCGGCAAGCCATCCTCGACTTGCTCCGAGATGGGGAGCGGCCGGTGGGGGATCTCGTCGACCGACTTCCCTTGAGCCAGCCGGCCGTCTCGAAGCATCTGCGTGTGCTCAAGCAGGCAGGCATAGTCGAGGTCCGTATTGAGGGGCAGCGACGTCTGTACCGCATCCGGCCCGAGCCTTTGGCGGAGCTCGACGCCTGGCTGGCCTCATACCGCCAGTTGTGGACGACCCATCTCGATCGACTCGAAGACCACTTAGACCGCAGGAGGCAGACATGAGCAATGCAACGCTTCTCACCGATGGCACTCGACCGGCCGTGCGTCTTGAACGCCACCTCTCCGACCCGCCCCCGGTGGTGTGGCAGGCGATCACGGACCGTGATCAGCTCCGGTCGTGGTTTCCCTGCGACGTCGTGGTCGAGGGGGGACGCTGGACAGTTGGGGCAGCCATTTCGTTTCCATTCTCGCCCGAGGTTATGGACATGACACTCACCGGCGAGGTCCTCGTCGTCGACGAACCACACCTTCTTGCGTTCAGTTGGGGTGATGAGATCCTCCGTTTCGAGTTGTCGCCGGAGGATGGGGGTACCCGGTTGGTGCTGCTCGATGAACTGCCCGCCGGAGCCGCCGCTCGCAATGCCGCCGGTTGGGATGTGTGTCTCGATCGTCTTACCGGCCCCGATTCTGGCTCCAATGCATGGCAACCGCGTTTCGAGGCCTATTCCGCCGCCTTTGAGCCGGTCATCGGACCCCAGGAAGGTCCGCCACAGGGTCACAAAGGGGACTGACCGCGCACGCCAACGCATCTGAGCGACGTGCGCGAGATGTCCCTGGGCAGCAGCTCGTGGTTCTCAGCGCGTGGGCCCGGCATGGTTGAGACGGCCTCGGCGTCGTGAATCCGGAGACTGGCGAGTCCACCCAGGAGGGCGAAGGCCGCGGCAGCGAGGAAGGCGGCGTGGTAGGCCGTGAGGTTGGCGACCGCGCGGTGGTCGACCACGTGGACCGTCCCGACCGCCACCACCACCGTGGTGAAGGCTGCCACCCCGACCGCCCCACCGAGCTGGCGCACGGCGTTGTACATCGTGGAGGCACGACCGGTGGCCGCCGGGGAGATGGTGGCGAACGAGGCGGCCTGGAGCGCCACAGAAGCTTGGCCGAGGAAGATCCCCATCCCGAAGAGGATGAGCCGTGGGACCCACAGGCTGGTGTGCGCCCCAACCAGAGCCAGCAGCGCGGTGAAGAGGGCCGTGCCCACGCTTCCCACGGCCGTCAGGCGCCTCGGTCCGAGCCGTCGGTAGCTGAAGTGGGACGCGAGTTGGGCCCCCGCCATCACCCCAATGGCATAGGGGAAGGTGCTGAGGCCCGCCTGCAGGGCAGACATGCCGCGGCCATCCTGATAAAACAGGGTGATCACGTAAATCACGCCGAGCAGGGCCGCAAAGGTTAGCAGGATCACGACGATGCCCGTCCGGAAGAGCGCATTGGTCAGCAGCCGAAAATCGATGAGCGGCTCGGCGGTGTGCAACTCGTACCACACCAGCCAGGAGAGCAAGAGGACCCCGGCGGCGATGGTGCCAAGGACGTCCCCGGCCACCCAGGAGCGGCTTGGTCCCTCTGAGACCCCGTACATGAGCAGGCCGAGACCGACTCCGGCGAGCAGGAAGCCGGGTAGATCGAACCGTCCTGGTGACATCTCCGGCACGGACTCGAGGAAGAGCAGCCCGAAGATAAACGCCGCGATCCCAATGGGGAGGTTGACATAGAACACCCAACGCCATGACAGGTTGGAGACGAGCAGGCCGCCGAGCACCGGGCCGAGGGCAGGTGCGAGGGCAGTCGGAGTGGTGAGGAGCCGTGCGGCTCGCACTCGCTCCGCCGGCGGAAAGGCCCGGTACAGCATGGCCATTCCCACCGGCGCCAGCATTCCCCCACCCACCCCCTGGAGGATGCGAAACATGCGTTCGATTCCCTTTAGTCGTCCTCTGTCATAGTGGCGCGAATCATCTCCAGTGCGAGTGCCGGTTCCAGGATTTCGATGCCATCGTACGAGTCCAGGATAAGCAGATCGCGATCGCGCGTGACGATAGAGTTCGCACCGGCTGCGACGGCGGCGGCGAGTACATGGTCGTCGTCCCGATCTCGCGCGACCTCGGGAACATGCTCCGGCTCGACGATAATCGCAAGTTCCTCAAAAGCGACGCGGATCTCGGCTGCAGCCGCGCGTGGCATAAAGCGGCCCAATACATCCTCGAGCTCCTCCAGCAACACCGCACTCGTCATGATATCGACCTGTCCACGTCGAGCGAGATCGAGGATCGCTCTGCTCGCGCCAGTCGCGGAAAGTATGCCCGAAACGATGACGTTGGTATCGAGGACGATATGCACCGCTCAGGTGCGCTGCCCACGCTGCCGGCGGACCTCACGAACCGCTTCGTCCACGGCAGCATCGATGGTTGCCTCGGAATCGAGCCCTGCTGTCGCCGCGGCATGAGGCCCGAACTCCAGGATACGCTCCCAACGCTGACGGCTGTTGACGTAGCGACGAAAGGCTTCACGGAAGAGCTCGCTGCGGGAACGGTGCTCTTCCTCCGCGAGCCGATCGACCTCTGCCGCCAGATCCGCTGGCAGTGAGATGGTGAACGTGTGGGAAGGGCGCATTGGGACTCCGGTAAGAATCTTTCTTATCCAGCATAGCATCCAGGTGGACGTCACGTCGGCCCGGTCTCTGCGTTACTTTTGTACTAACCCTCCTTTCTACAGTAGGTACGAATGCACGGAGGTCCACATGGATAAATCCCCGCACACCGCACGCCGCTCCCTGGGCGGGATCTCCTTTGGCGTGGTCCTGACCTTCCTCACAGCGCTGCTGCCGGTATCGCCGTACCGCTCAGGCCCGGCTGTTGCTGCCGGGTTGCAAGGCGTGACCTACTCCGGCACCGCTGAATGGACGGCGAACGGGCCGGACGACCCAATCGTGCCCGCGAAAGCGAATGCCGATCTGGGAGCGATGCATATGACGTCGACCTGGGCAATTGCCGACCGCACGCACTTCCGGGTGGAAACTAAAACCTCGTCGCCACCGCTCGAAACGCAGACGTCGACGTACGCGGCGGACGGAGGCACAGCGGAGATCTGGTATCGAGACATCGATGCGGTCGCGATTCGGATGCCTCTGCCGAAGCAAGGCAATGCTGCCTCGGAGCTCCTCACCGGCGGGGCGCTGCCCCCTACAGGGGGATCGATCGGACAGTATGTGGCGCGATACAATCACCCCGCGTCGGGCGTGCATGCTCGACTGCTCGGTCAACAGTCATACCTGGGGCGAACGGTCGACGTGGTCGAGGTACGCCCGGTCTGGAGAGCGACCAGTTCCTCCTGCTCGACGGACGCGCACGGCAAGCAACACTGCAAAGACGTGACACATGGGTACGGACGAGAACAAATCTGGGTCGATCACGAACATCTTGTGATCCTCAAGGTGCAGGTGACGGGTGTACCTCCTCAGGATGGAGGTAACCACACGTATCAGGTCACATCGCTGACCTTCGACCAACAGCCCACGGCCGGGCAGCTCGCATTTACGTCTCCCGTGCCGGTCACGAAACCCGGGACGGACTCGAGCAGTAGCGGGTCCTCCGGCGTTTCCCTTGGCGGCAGTACCGTGTGGCAAGCTCCTCCCGGTTTCGTGAGCGTGGGAACACCAACCGGCCCGCATGGCCATCCGTATACATCGGGTGGATCCAGCCAGACGGGCCAGCCGGGCGGACAGAGTATCGCCGGGGCCTCCGTGATCTTTGCACGCGGACGCTCACACGTCCACGGGGTGACGGCGAACTTCGTCCTGGTTCAGGAGCGCAAGCGGGAGAATGGACCACCTCCGCTCTTCGCGACCAGCACGAGTCGGACCGCAGGCACCTGCCAGGCTGTCACCGGCACCTTTCCCGACGGCTTGCACTGGCTCGGTTTTGCCCGGAAGGACATCTACCTGCTGGTGTCGAGCGATAGCCTCTCCGAGGACAGTCTCGTGCACTACGCGGCGTCGGCGATATGCAGGTAGAGGGCTGAAACGACTGGACTTTCTTCTACACGTCCCCCGCGGTTTTCATTTCTAGTGGTGCGTCCAGAAAGATTTGACTACCTCTACTGTGACCCGGCCGATAGACGTCCGGGACCAAAAGCGATAATGTGGGGCTGGTGACGTTCCGTCGCAGCCACGACTCACAACGTCAGCGCCAGAAGGAGTGCCTCATGGACACACGAGTCCGATGTCCGCGATGCGGCGAGGTCCGGGCGACCGTCGGGGCGTTCGTGTGGCCGAGCGGGGTGATGTATGCGTCACGGTGCACAGGATGCGGGAGAGTGCGGACCGGAACAGGCGTGACCGAGCTTCTTCACCTCGTGCGACTCGTTGATGGTGTGAGACAGAGAACCGGCGGTGTCTCATGAGCGTGGTATCAATCGCCATTACGGGAGCAACCGGTTATGTCGGGAGTCATGTGGCCCGTCTCCTTGCCAACCAAGGAGTCCGGCAGCGACTCATCGGACCCGATCCACATCGTCTGCCGTCCCTCCCTCATGCCGACACGGCCGTGGTCGCATCGTACGGGGATGTGCAGGGGATGCGGGATGCACTCCGAGACGTGCAGACCCTATTCCTCATCTCAGCTCGCGAGTCTGTGGATCGGGTTGAGCAGCACAAGACGGCAATTAATGCCGCCGCGGCGGCAGGAGTTGAGCGGATTGTCTACCTCTCCTATCTGAGCGCCGCGCCAGATGCCACCTTCACGTTCGCTCGCCACCACTTTGCAACGGAGGAGTACATCCGGTCGACCGGACTCGACCATGCCTTCCTCCGTGATGGCCCGTATCTCGACTACGTCCCCCTGCTATCTGGACCCGATGGCGTCATCCGCGGTCCCGCTGGAGACGGTCGAATGGCTCCGCTTGCCCGTGACGACATTGCTCGTGCCGCCGTCACTATTCTCTTGCATGAACCGAGGGCAAGTGCGAGCTATGACCTCGTGGGGCGAGAAGACCTGACCATGACGGATTGTGCAGCAGTGTTGTCCGAGGTGACCGGACGGCCAATCCAGTTCCATAACGAGACGGAAGCCGAGGCGTGGGCATCCCGACGGCACTATGGGGCACCGGACTGGGAAGTCGAAGGATGGATCACTACGTACCTCGGTATCGCGCGAGGCGAGATGGGGCCGGCGAGCGACATTATTGAGCGGCTCACCGAAACACCTGCACAAACACTCCGAGAGTTCTTGCAGAGCCATCCCGAGAGCTACCACCACCTCCTGACCGGCCAGGGCTAACCAACGAGTCCGAGCGGTCGGGAGCTTGCTCGCCATATCGGCAACTCATCAGTACGCTGCTACCTCTCTTCAAAGCTTTCTGGACGCACCACTAGCCGGCGGCATGACCATGGCGCTCGGCGGCATCAACTTGGGTCAGGCCACGAGCAAGAAACAGTCGCACCGACTCATCTGATCCGCCGGGCGACATGAATACGTCGAGGAGCACCGACCACTGC
>DAINCT010000073.1:0-12272 GCA_036732245.1 Chloroflexota bacterium
CGAGTGCCGTTGCAACGATGCCGTGCTGGGCGGACCGATTCTCGATCGATAACCGAAAGGTTACGTGGCGCATTGTTCATTGCAAAGGGTCGGGCCCCCGCGCCTGACCTCCCACGTGCCCGCGCAAACTGTCAATGGCGAGGCGTATAGTGAGCCCATGGAAACACCTCCCGCCCCCGAATCTGAGGATACCTGTTCCTTCTGCGGAAGGAGCCGCTCGCAGGTTCGGCTGCTGGTGGAAGGGGCAATGGGAGCCTTCATCTGCGACGACTGCGTGTGGCGACTGTTTCGAGATCATATGAGCCCGGAGGCTCGGTCTCCTCTTCCGCCGTCCATTCCGTCTCCCGGACATCATCCCGGGAGCATGGCTGGAGAGTCGGACGTGAGCGGCAACTTCGACCGTTTCACGGAGCGCGCGCGCAAAGTCCTGACCCTTGCTCAGGAAGAGGCGCAGCGCTTCAACCACAACTACATCGGCACCGAACATCTCCTGCTGGGTTTGGTGCGCGAGGGCGAAGGAGTTGCCGCGAAGGTGCTCTTCAATCTCGGCATCGAGCTCACTAAGGTGCGCAGCGCGGTCGATTTCATCATCGGCCGCGGTGAGCGGCAGGTCATGGGAGAAATTGGCCTGACGCCGCGAGCGAAGAAGGTGATCGAACTGTCGATCGATGAGGCACGCCGCCTGGGTCACCACTATGTCGGCACCGAGCATCTGCTGCTCGGCCTGATCCGCGAAGGGGAGGGTATTGCCTCCGGAGTCCTGGAAAGCCTCGGAGTGAATCTGGAGATGGTGCGATCCGAAGTCATCAAGGTGTTGACCCAATCGGGGAATAATCCTCGCCACGGCGCGCGTCGAGAGTTCAGTGGAGGCCTCCCTGCCGGATTTCGTCATTCCGACCCTGGAACGCACGTCGATCGATTCACGGACCAGGCCCGCAAGGTCTTGATGCTGGCGCAGGAAGAGGCACAACGCTTCAATCACAATTACATCGGCACCGAGCATATCCTGCTGGGTCTGGTGAGTGAGGGCGAAGGAGTTGCCGCGAAGGTGCTCTCAAATCTCGGCGTCGAACTCGCCAGCGTGCGTAGTGAGGTCGAACATATCATCGGGCGTGGGGAGCGGCGGGTCACGGGTGAAATCGGCCTGACACCGCGTGCGAAGAAGGTAATCGAACTGGCAATCGATGAGGGCCGCCGACTCGGTCACCACTATGTCGGTACCGAACACCTACTTCTAGGGTTAATCCGTGAAGGGGAAGGTGTTGCAGCCGGCGTGCTCGAAACCCTGGGTGTGACCCTGGAACAGGGCCGCAGCGAAGTCATCAGAGTACTCACCCAACCAGGCGATCCTCAGTCCGAGCCCTCCTGATCAGTCCTCTCGCCCGTACAGCGCCCTGAAGCGCTCGCGGGCGCGGTAGAGGCGCTGCCGGATCGCCGTGCCATTCATTCCCATAATCGCGCCGATCTCGTCCGTCTTGAACCCCGCGTCCACGAAAAGGTGTAACACCTCTCGATCGGTGGGGTTCATACGGTCGAGCACGCCTTGCACGACGACTGATTCGTCGGAGCTGTGGTAGACCGGCACGTAATCGAGTGCATCCGGGTCCTGGTGTATCCATCGCTTGCGCCGAAACTCGTCCATCGATCGATTGCGAGCCACCGTATATAGCCACGCGCTGTTGATCGACTTCCCGCGTTTGAGCGCTTCGTACGCCCGAAGAAACGTGTCCTGCACACAATCCAGTGCGACGTCGCTGTCATGGGCAATCGACAGCACAAAGCTGTAAAGCGGTCGCTCGTACTCGGTCATGATCGATGTCAGCTGCGCGTGGCAGTCGTAACCAACGCTCGAGAACCCTGAAGCCCCATTGCGTACCAGGACTGTACTCATGCTTCCTACTTCCCATGAATGCCGTGTCGCTCGGCACATGCCTACCGAAAAAACTCAGACGCGCTCAAGCACCGGTCGTGCGCCGGCAGGCAGCGTCGTCACCGAGTTAGTACGCTGAAACCCTGTGGTTGAAACGCTCCAGCACGACTTTCGGCCGAGAGTTAAGCGAATCGAAAGAATCCGGGACAGGCGGCCTCGAAAATCGATTGGCCCTCCGGCGCGGAAGCTCCATGGCAAGCAGGTATTCCCCGGGGCGGTAGGGTGAAGCGGCTGGGTCCTACTTGTGCTTCATGATTTGATCGAGCTGCGCGGCATCACTTGCGTTATATACCTGCACTGCCCGATACGCGAGAACCACCCACACGGCGATAATGATTGCGCCGCCCACCATGGCCGGTATGGCGAATGGACCGATGAACTGTCCGATGCTGTTTCCAATTGCGTTCACGTTTGGCATGATTCGATTCTCCCCCAGATTGGATACGGGTGCCGGCTCCGGGCTGTCGCTTTCTCCCCTACTGCGACAACCGGTGCCGGGCACTCACTCCGACTGTAAGGCCGTGCGATGTGAACGTCTAGGGACTCAGAGACGCGCCGGACCATAGTCCCTCGCTGTAGAGAGACCATGGTCCTGAACTTTCAGTCATCGCCGTGTTTCGGCCCAGCGAAGGGAGGAGTGGTGCCGGGAACGCAGCGTGCCGCGACCTTACACCGCGCCATCCTGAGTGTTTCTGGTAGAACCTCCCAGCGGCGTCTGGACGACCTCCGGGTGCTCCCCGGTCGGTGTTGCCTCGCCTGCCGGCACGGGGAGCTCGGGCTGTCCAGGGCCCCGGTGCTGATTGACGATGTCGGTGAACTGCACTCGATCGAGCGACTCATCGTGGATCAGCGCGGCAGCCACGGCGTCCAGCGGCGGTCGATTGGCGCGCAGGATGGCGAGGGCTCGAGCGTGCGCCTCCTGCACCAATCGATTAACGGCGGCATCGATCTGCGCGGCGGTCTCGTCACTGTGCTCTTTGGGATCGAAGGGGTTATACGAACCTCCATTGAGCCCGTCGCCACCTGCACCAAGATAGGTGGGACCGAATTCATCGACCATGCCCAACTCGGTAACCATGGTGCGCGCGATCCCCGTGACCATTTGGATGTCGTTCTGGGCGCCGGACGTAATGTCCTCGAACACGACCTCTTCGGCCGAGCGGCCACCCAGACCGACCGCCATCCGATTCACGAGGTAGTCTCGTCGATAGTTGCGACGTTCGTCCACCGGAAGGAATTGGGTGACGCCGAGCGAGCGACCCCTTGGAGTGATCGTAATGCGCTGTACAGGATCGACATTCGGCAGCAGGAATGCCACGATGGCGTGACCCGCCTCATGATAGGCAACGGTGCGCCGTTCCTCTTCATTCATCAACGGAGCGCCTACACTGCCAAGCGTGATCCGGTCCAGTGCCTGCTCAAAATCGACTTGCGTGACCTCGGTGCGGTGGTTGCGCGCGGCCGTCAGGGCGGCCTCGTTCGCCAGGTTGGCGAGATCGGCGCCACTCATGCCCGGTGTCCCCTGAGCCAGAGTGCCAAGATCCACCTTCGGATCGAGCGGGATCTGCTTCGTGTGAATTCTGAGGATCGCTTCTCGCCCCTTGCGGTCGGGCGGATCAATCACGACCTGACGATCGAATCGCCCGGGCCGCAACAGGGCAGGATCAAGCACGTCAGGGCGGTTCGTCGCCGCCAGGATGATGACCGCCTCATTCGGCTCGAATCCGTCCATGGACACCAGCAACTGGTTCAGCGTCTGCTCGCGTTCGTCGTTAGACCCGGCGAGCGGTCCGCGACCACCGCGCGAGCCACCAATCGCGTCCAGCTCGTCGACAAAGACGATTGCAGGTGCGGCCTGCTTCGCCCGATCGAACAGGTCTCGTACCCGGCTGGCACCCACGCCCACGAACATCTCGACGAATTCGGTGGCGCTGATCGAAAAGAAGGCAACATGGGCTTCACCCGCCACGGCTCGTGCCAGCAGTGTCTTGCCGGTTCCCGGTGGTCCGATCAACAGGACCCCCTTGGGAATACGCGCACCTATCCGGTGGTAGATGCTTGGATCGCGCAGAAAGTCCACGATCTCCTTGAGTTCATCTTTGGCGGCATCGACCCCGGCAACATCCGAAAAGGTAGTGTGTGGGCGCTCTTCGGTGTATAGCTTCGCTTTGCTGCGGCCGAATCCAAAGACCCCTTGCTGTTGCTGCCGCGCGGCCCTGGAGCCGATAAAGAAGAGACCCAGCAGAAAGAGCAGGGGTAGCGCCTGCAGCGCGGTGCCTATCACGGTAACCCAGGCAGGCGCCGTGGTGTTTTCCAACGTCACCTGCGTCCCATGCCGATCCATCAACCCCACGGTGGAACTGAGCAACTCGGGTGCGATCACGGTGGAATACCGCGTATACGTCGTCGCCTTGCCCTTCACTTTGATGATGTACGGTCGACTAAACGTGCCGCTTATGGCCGTGTCGCGAATCTGTGCGTCGTGGATGTCATTGGACCGCACCTGAGCCAGAAACGTCGAGTAGTTCAAGGCCGTTTCAGCACCTTTTGTAGTCGTATTGGCCAGTTGCGGTAGATAGAAAATGAAATTGAAGAGGAGGACCACCGCAATAGTGATGATCCAGCCGCGGCTCGATAGCCGAAAGCGGGGGACGCGTGGACCCCCATCACCCGGTCCCGTAGGTCCACCCGGTCCGTTGAGGTTGTTGCCTCCACCGCGCGAAACGTCGCGCCCGTTGCGCGATGTAGGAGGGCTATTAGTGTCGTTCACTGTTGTTCTCCGATCAAAGGTGCGCGCCTGTCGCCTGGTGTGTCGCGGAAATGGCGATCCAGGTAGATGACACGCCGGCACCGAGCGACTGTGTCACGCCTCAAGCGTACACATGTCGAAGCAAATGGGGAAGCGCAAACGCTTGAATCGAAGCCCGTTCCGGTGGAAATACTCGGCCCACTGCAATTGTGGGACACATACCCCTTGCTAATTAGAACATATGTTTTAAATTTAGAGATGAGGAGACGCCCTGATCGTGAAATTTATGCAGGTATGAGGAGCCCTATGCGACAGACACCCACCTTCTCTATGTCCCGCCGCATGGTGCAGGCGATCGCGCAGGTGGCGGGCCGGCGTGGTGAGTCTATGTCCGCCGTAGTGCGAGATGCCGTTCGCGCGTATATCAGGCTCGACGATGACGACCGCCCGCTTTCTTCGTCATTGCCGTCGGGCACCGACTCATCTCCGGAGGGTAAGGCGGAGGCGGTGCGCAGATAAGGGAAATGAGGCGTTGACCAGCCGGTCATACGCTTCATCTGGTCAGCCGCTACCATGAGACCGTGTTTCCTCGTGTCGTGCTGCTTCTTACTGCCATAGTGCTCATCCTGGCGGCGATCACTGCCGTCATCCTCTTTTCTGCTCGGCGCTCCCTGCTGGCCGGGGTGACGGACTTACGCTTGGCGCAAGACCGGATCCAACTCGTGTCGGCACACTCGTCCCTGCGGAGTGCCCTGGGGCCGGTGAGAGCCGATATCGTGCAGTCACGCCGCAACTTTCAAATGGCCGACGATCGTCTCTCGCTCGTCGCGCCGCTGGTCGAGCATTTGGGCTGGGTGCCGCAGGTCGGGTCCGAAGTTGCCTCCTCTCCCCACATCGCACACGCCGCTCGTCTCACGACCGATGGTGTACTCTCGCTGCTGGATGGCCTCGGCCCATTGGCGAGTCGCTGGGACGCCACGAGCGGAAAAGGACGGCTACCTGCGTTGGTGGACGGTCTCAGTCTCGGTCGCCCCAACTTCGACCGGGCGTGCACGCAGTTCGATGCGGCTGAAGCGAGCCGCCGTGCCCTGTCCTCGGGCACCTATCCGGCCGCTCTGTCCTCCGCCCTCCATTCCCTCGACGACCGGCTTCCTCGCCTCCAGATCTTCTGCCGGCTTCTGGCACGGGTCCCCGCGCTACTTGGCGCCGATCGGCCTGCCTCCTACCTCGTGGTCTATCAAAACTCGAACGAATTGAGGGCCACCGGAGGATTTATCGGTAGTGCCAGCGTACTGACGGTTCACCGCGGAATCGCCTCACAACTCTTCGAGGGTAGCGGCATCGTCGATAACCTGTCTGTTCCACCGCCGGAGCCGGTTGCCTACTACAACGGCGAACCGGGCTGGTTGTTCCGAGACTCGAACTGGTCGCCGGACTTCCCGACCACTGCCGCGCTCGAGCGATTCTTTTACGCCCTCGACTTTCATCGATCGGTCGAGAATATCGCGGACATCACCCCCCAGGCAGCTGCAGATCTATTGAATGCGACGGGACCCATATACCTGCCGGAATACCGCCAGACCGTGACCGGAGCCAATGTCGCAGGGCTCGCCGACTTTTATGCCCACTGGGCATCAACCCCCGGACCGAGCACCGCGGGTAATCTAGACACGCGGAAGAAACAATTCATCGGCATCGTGACTCGCCACCTGCTACAACGCATGCAGACTCTATCGGTACGGAGTTTGATCGATCTTGGGCAAGCAGTGGGGACGGCAGTGGAACACGGCGACCTGCTCCTGAACTTCCGAGATCCGGCGCTGCAGTCACTGATCCGGCAGGCAGGTGCGAGCCATGCCCTGACACCCCGGCGGGGAGACTACCTGTACGTGGTGAACACTAACCTTTCCTATAACAAGATCAGCCGGTTCGTGCACCTCAGCTCGACGTACGATGTGCGCGTCCGTCCCGATCGCTGGTTGGATGCCCGCTTGACCATTCAGATTCACAATGTACCCGCGCCGGCAGCATTCAAGCGCGATAGTCTGGGTCCGGAGGCGGGCGGCTACGGCAACTGGGACGATTACGCCACCTTCCTCCGGATCTACACACCTCCGGGCGCTCAGTTGATCGATCAGACCGGCTGGACGCAACCGTGGTCACAGGGACCCGCGTACGGAGGAACCATGTTTTCGGGATATCTCATCGTGCCGCATGGGATCACGCGAACGGTGCGCCTACATTACGTGGTGCCACCAAACGTGTTTCGCGCTACGAACGGCACGTCTTACACCCTGCTCGTGCCCCATCAGCCGGGAAGCTCCCCGGACGCCGTCCATGTGACGCTTCAGCACGATGGTCTGCGATCGACCTGGAATGTACTCCACCCCAATCTCGACCTCCACTTAACGGCGCCGATCAAGGGTCGCCCGTTCCAACCGATTCCATTGCCCAGGTATCCGCTACCAGCCACCGCACCAGGCGGTTGGATCGAGCCGCACGCCTTCCTGGCGGCGCCTAATCCGCATGGATAATGTGGAAAGACGCATGGCGGAAGGTCGACCTTCCCGGTATGCCACGATCGTCGCGCCTGGCGAATTAGCCTAGTCGCCTGCCGATCTTCACGAGGACCACATCCACGATGTCGAAGTAGCCATGGATCAGGAACCTTCATCGCCCACTTCTCACGTATCGGTCCCCGAAATCGTGACCCCCGCAAGCAATGATTCGGTCGATGGGCAGATCGTGATGATTTCGGGCAGCGCGGACGGTGACGTCACCATCCGGCTATGGGACTGGTTGTCTCCGGTGGCAATGACGACGGCGGATGAAAGCGGGCACTGGTCGATCGCCTTGCACGATGTCGAGGCGGGGGACCACATGTATTGCGCGGAAGCGTACCGAGACTCATCGACACCGGCCGCACGTTCGAAGGTCGTGGCTGCCCGAGTTAGATCCCAAAAGCAAACATCGGCCAAACCGGATCGGCGATCCCCGCATCGCTGGAAATTACCGCCAACCGGCTTCGCCCGCAGACTTGTCGGGCACCGGCGATCCGATGAAGGCAACGTTGTCGGCCGGCAGACCGCGCCCGAAACGGGACGAGAACCGACCCGTCACGATCAACGGCCGGCTCCCGTCCCCGAGATTACGGACGCTCCACTCCCTGGCGAGTCAGGTTTGCCGTCAAATGAGAATGACCCGCATGTAAAGCCCGAGCGATCCGGCACACTGTCCATCGATTCGGTTACTGAAAATACATCGTTCGCGGCTGAGCTTCCAATCGACGTCGAGGCAAGTAGAGCGGCGACCGAGCCGGCGGCAATCGAAGTCTCAGCGAGCGTTCTGGGCGAGCCGCGCGAGCTAATCGACCTGGGGCCGGCGGAGAGAGTGCTGGACCTCAGTCCGCCTCGGGAGGCAGCAACGCAGACTGTGGCCTTCCCCGTTGCGGCGCAGCGCATCTGGACCGAGCGCATAATCGTCGAGCGACCGCCTACACTCCAGCCCATTGATACAGGAGGAGACCGCCATGGTTGAGGTGAAAGAAGCGACCTATGTACCGGGTTCGGGAGGCGGCGAGATCCAGGCCGTCATGACGGTAGGGAACCAGGAGGTTAAGAGCACCCTGCCGATCGGGAGCGAGGATGCGTTTTTGCGATCTCTGCTGGACGACCTCACCCTACGGGTCGAGAAGATCACCTACCTGCCCGGTCCCAGCCGAAGGGAGGTTCACGTGACGATGACGATGGGAGGGCAGTCGTATATCTCGCATTTACCGCTTGACGAGCACGACAACCTCATCGCGCCTTCTATCGATCGCCTGCTTCAAGCCGTGGGTACCCGCTTTATGCGTACGCTGGAAACGTCGCTGCAACAGGGCACCGCGGGGGAGACTGAGTCGGCCGGATTCCCTGGCCCGGAGATGGGATAGGAAGCACGGCCGGGCGGTCAGATAAAAGGCCGCGCGAGGGTGATGATCCCGATGATGACGATGATGACCAGGATGGCCAGGATGACGATGCAGCCGAGCGCCACGATGGCGCGCGCGCGTCGCATCTGCTCGCTCACTTCAGGTGCCGGCTCGCGTGTCGGCCACACCAACCTGTCGTCCCCCTCGTTCTCGTACCGATAGAGCCAGACGCGATCCGTGTTGTCATCTCGTAGATAAGCCAAAATCGGCTCGCGCATGGCCCGTGTTGGGAGTCTTTCCAGGCGGTCAATCGCCTCACTTCTCGACCAGAAGCGAGCCTCTCGGGTCGAGGTATCTGCACCGGACTGGTCGAGTTCACCCTTCCATTCCGCGACCGCGAAGACGAATACCATTACTCGACCTCCAGGTTTGGCCAACGCCTGGCTGGTGGAAGCATGGTGCGATTGAGACAGCGAGATCAGGTCTCCCACGCGCACGATCTCGAGGCCCGTCTCCGCACGCACCACTCGTTGGAGGGACTCCAGCAAAAGCTCATCCGGCTCGGCAGCTCCGCACGGTAGTGCCCATGTGGGCTGAGGCTCGCCGAACTCGTGCTGTGGCACGAGTAGGATCTGTCCTCCCTTGCGCAGTAATGCCGCCACGACCAAACGGTCTTCCGCCACAAGAAGTACTCCTATCAGCCCGAGAACAATCCTTTTGAAGAATAGTCACATATCGATCTGCC
The DNA here is from genome assembly GCA_036732245.1 of Chloroflexota bacterium. GTDB lineage: Bacteria > Chloroflexota > UBA5177 > UBA5177 > UBA5177 > JANWJD01. The sequence continues at coordinate 9,335 of DAINCT010000073.1, forward strand.
TACTAAGCTAAGTTCGTTGCTTATACGACTGGACACATATTGACAAAAGGTCTGCCGGGCCTGGGTATGACCTTTCGAAGGGAGCGGGGTGTGGCACGCGAGAACACATGGGATGGAGAAGAGCGACGAACAGGGAAAGATCGGCGGGACGAAGCAGATCGACGATCGGTGTCGCGTGGTGTCTGGGAGCGGCGGAGCGGCCTCGATCGTCGGGGACATAAGCTCTACTCCGCATTGAAAACGGTGCGCTCCAGCGTGCAAAAAGACGAGACCCAAAGGCTCGACGAAACGGGGTAACACCGTCCTGCGGGACGGAGACCAAGCTCGACTCCAAGGCTGTTCTGACGACGCGCCCGGGGTACGTCCCCCTTCATACGCGGGCACCGAGGGCGTATGGTAGGGAAAGGCAAGTACAAGGAGTCGGGTTATGATTGCCAGCCAGCCGTTCGGTCGGACGGGTCACCACAGCACGCGGACAATCTTCGGTGCAGCCGCTCTTGGACAAGTCAGCCAGGATGACGCGGACCGCACGCTGGAAGTGTTGCTGCAATTCGGGGTCAATCACATCGACGTCGCGGCCAGCTACGGTGACGCCGAACTTCGCATCGGTCCCTGGATGGATCGTCACCGTGACGATTTCTTCCTCGCTACGAAGACCGGGGAACGTGAGTACGCTGCGGCACGAGACGAGATTCACCGTTCCCTGGAGCGGCTGCGCGTCGATTACGTCGATCTCATTCAACTACACAATCTCGTCGATCCGATCGAATGGGATACGGCTATGGGGCCCGATGGTGCGTTGCGCGCGGCCATCGAAGCGCGCGATGAGGGATTGGTGCGGGCGATCGGAGTAACCGGGCATGGCACACCTATTGCCGCCATGCACCGTCGCAGTCTTGAGCGGTTCTCCTTTGATTCAGTCCTGCTCCCGTATAGCTGGATTGTGATGCAAGAAGAGAAGTACGCCGGAGACTTCGAGGTGTTGATGGCGCTGTGCAAGGAACGAGATGTCGCCGTGCAAACGATCAAGTCGATCGCCTCGCGGCCGTGGGGAGATGGTCCCCACACGCATGCCACCTGGTACGCGCCGCTCGAGCGCCAGGAAGATATCGACTGGGCGGTGCATTGGGTACTCCGGCGACCCGGCGTGTTCCTCAACACCGCCGGCGACATCACCTTGCTGCCGAAGGTGCTGGATGCGGCGGCGCGCTTCGACCCTGGGGCCGACCTTGCCTCGGAGCCGCCCGGCGGACTTGCACTCGAGCCGATCTTCGTATAGACCAGCTCTGGGGACGGTCCTCACATGCGCTTCCCAGCTATTTCCCATGCAATCCCGGTAGCATGGAACGGGAGTGCTTACGGAGATTCCTAATACGGCAGACGTCCCGGAGGGATGAGAAATGGCGACACCAAAAACTATCGCTCGGTGCTTACCGATTGTGATGCTGACCGTCGCGGCTATGGCGGTCAGCATCATTCCGGCATCCACCGTGCACGCGGCCTCCGCACTCCAGACACTCGTTGCGGCCGCGGAACGCAACACTAACACGGTACGTACGCTGATCCACCACGATCGCTTTACCTTCACTGGTCCGGGCGGCTCCGTCAACGTTTCCGCGCACGGGACCGAGGATGAGGTGCGAAATCGAGAACAGGACTACGAGTCGGTCCATGTCATCCAGCATGCCGCGAATGGCAAGACAAACAAACTCAGCTATACGGTCGACCTGATCTTCCTGAACGGATCGACCTACTACCGAACTTCCTCGGCGCCCACACTGTGGAAGACCCAGAAGGGGATGACGTTCCCCGACCCGTATACAGGCGGCTGGCAACGTGGACGCACGACCGTGAAGATTCCAATCACCCTAGCGTTCGCCATTGTCGGCACGAGTGGCGGTCAGACGCACGTCCACGCTCCGTTTTCGACCAAGACCACAGCTGGAACAGTCGACCTGTGGATCACAACCGGGTCCAAACCGTACGTCGTGCGGCAGGATATTGCGTCCCACTCTACAGTGAAGGCAAAACCCGGCTCACAGGTCACTCAGGTCACGTTTGGCCCGTTCAACAGCAACGTGGACATCCAACCTCCGGCCCAGGCGAGCGCCTAAATAGAGGATGAACTGGCGCAGTCTGCCGAAGACCATGCCTCCGGACAGTTGGCGGTGTCACGGGTGGAGATAACTGCTCGACCGAGAGGACACCTGATGGGGCCTGCTTTGGCCTCAAGGTCACGAAGCTGTTGCGGTCATCGGGCAGAGTCGCAGACCGTGTGGCACGCCATTTGCTGTCAGTCACCGGACGTCGGCGCACGCGGGAAGGAAATACGCTCGCGGCGAGCAGCGCACAGCAGGGTGACGACGCCGTCGGAAAACGACATAACCGTCAAATGATCGCCGGGCTCCAACCCGGAATGTGGTCGAAAGGAGGCTGTAACACGTACGAAGGATTCGTCTTTCACATGAGTGACGAAGATGCAATTACAGCAATATCAATAGGGGAATTCGGAGGCTGTCTATGACTCGAAGAACCATGCTTCGCCTATGTGTGGCGATGCTCCTGCCCGCGCTGGCGATCGCGTCCGCCGTCGTGCCGCAGCTTGCACGACCCGGCGGCGTGTCTGCCCAAGTCGTGGGATCCACCGTCAGCATCTGCGGCACGGTGAGCGGGTATACCGCGGCCGGCACCAGCACGACCGGCTCGATCGCTTTTTCGTCGCCGTCCGCGAGCTTCACGCTCGCCCCCGGTGCCGTTGTGAACATTGCCACAGGGGTGTCGACCACGGCCGGATCGACTGACTGCCTCGTCGGCTTGGTCGGCGCTAATAGCCAATTTACGAGTGTCACCATCACTACAGCTCCCGCCGCAACCACAGTGACCCTGTGTGGAGTGGTAGGCGTGTATTCGACGCCAGGTACCACCACCGGTTCAATTA